>JAYEJC010000121.1:0-3186 GCA_034660335.1 Campylobacterota bacterium | reverse complement strand
AGACTGCTAATATGCCCCGACTGAAGTCGGCGTTCCGTGTTGGTTTCGGAATCTGGACTTTAGTTGCGACTATTAATATGCCCAGACTAAAGTCGTGGGTTCCGATATGATTTGCATCTATGAATATAATTTATTTCACAGTCTCAGAAACGATGGGAACGAGAAATACCCACTTAAAGTATAACTTATAAAATCTTAAGTATAATCATACAATTAAACTTAAGGCAAATATCAATGAAATTATCTTTTTATAGCTTTCTTGCTATCTCATTCTTACTAGTTGGTTGTGAAAACTCAAAGCTTGACTTACCTGATACTAACAATACTATTGTACTAGAATCAAACAATACAGCACAAGCTAGCTCTATTGTTACAAACGACAATGCGATAAATAACACACCAATAAAATATGTATCAAATCAAAATATACAATCTACACTAAACAACACAATATTAGATATAGCAAATCAACTTTTATTGTCAAATACTGTTCATAATAAGATCACCTCTATTATATTGACATCTTTTGTTGAGCTTGATAGCTTTCAAAATACATCTTCATTTGGAAATATTTTAAGTGAAAGTATGTTTAATGAGCTACATATTAGAAAGTTTAAAGTGACAGATTTCAGAGGTCAAGATGCAGTATCTGTGAATGAAAATGGTGAATTTCATATAACTAGAGATGTCGATAGACTCAAAGACAATATTGAAGCTATAGAGTATATACTAGTAGGTACTTATGTGCCTTTTGAAGATGAGAGTTTGCTTATAAATGCTAGAATTATTGATTCTATCTCTGGTGAGGTTATATCTGTAGCTAGAGTGATATTTAAACCAAAAGATTGTAACTATTATTCTATTTGTAATAAACAAGATAATATCATAAAAGATATCGTTGTTTCTACTGATACTACTACAGAATCTAACACTACAAAACTTGATACAAATAGTACTACAACAGAAAATATAGATAACAATAAAACTAGAAGTAAAAGTGATATGCTTCTAGATATGATAAATCAAAATGAATCAAACACAAATACAGACCAAGAGACACTAGAGCCTCTTATGATAGTAGAAGACATATAGTATGAGTAAGTTTTTTAGAGACTCGGTATCTATTTTGTCTATATCTATACTTTTTGTTGCTTGTACTCACAAAGAGGTCAAAGTTCATCAAAAAGGTGATGAGTTATTAAACTGTAGTAAACTCACTACAAAAATAGCTGATTTGATTGACTTAAATGATGAGATAAATAATGATACAGGACTTGAAAACACTAGTCTTTTTAGCTGGATAATGTTTCCACCTATTGGTGGCTACAATCAAGTAAAAGCTAGTATGTCAAGAGATAAACTTGATGATAGATTTTATCATCTTATGGACCTGAAGCTAAAAAACAAGTGTAAATTCACAAGTTCTGAGAAGGTGTTTATCAAAGATAAGGGTAGGTTTTCTGATTTTTTTGATTAGGATATAGGGGTTAAACCTATATCTCATCTATTGTTATAATTTCAGTCTTTGCTGAACTTGGTAAATTTCCTTTGTATTGAGTATCTTCAACTTCCAAATAAAACTCACCACTAAAATAATAATCACTATACTTTATACTTACTAGTTCGTTGTTTGAGCTATCTTTTAATACTACATAGTTTGGTAGTGTTGGTGTAGTATTTGCGTCATAGTTTGTATCACTTAAAAAGATAAACTCTACTTCATCACTATTGTTTGACAAAGACTTTATAGTGATACCATTTGGTTCTGTGGTATAATTACTAGCTTCACAACCATTTGTATAAGAGACACCTAAATTAACTAAATCTGATGTGTTATTTGTCTCCAAAGATATTATAGTTTTATCTGCTAGATTACAATACTCAGATACTTCTACTATCTTTGTTATCTCTACTTTTAAATCTTCATCATTATCAACGCTTTCTCTACTAGATGAATCGCTTCCACAACCTACAAATAATCCAACTACTGCTACGAAACTAACTAAACTTTTTTTTATCATTTTTTTATCCTTTTTATTAATATATATTCATCATACCAGCAGGTGGCATTGGTGGGAATGAATTTGATATATTGTTTTGAGTACTATCTTCTTTGTTTGTATTATCATCATTGATTATATCATTATTTATTAGATAAACTCCATCATAATAGCTATTTATATCTATTTTTTTATCATCTTTTTTAATGCTTTGTTTTATTTGATTTATCACTTCATCTTTTTTTATATTTTGTTTGACTATAGAGTTATTTGTACTTAGATTTGTAGTTGTATTTTTTGATGATATATAATTTGTATTTGTTTTTATCTCGTTTGTATCATCTGTGTATGATATCGTGTTTGTATTGTGACTTGATACTTTATCTGTTTTGGTTATTTTATTTATACTATTGTTTGTATCTATATTTTTTACTATCTCTTCATATTTTTTATTTGTGTTTTGTATCTTTATATTTTGCTCTAATTTTAGATCATTTATGCTTTTGATATCTTCACTTGTATCAAATACAAAATATAATAATACAGCACTAACAAAAACCAATATATAGTTTATAATCTTATCCACTAGTTCACTCTTCTAAGCTCTCTAAATGGAGGTATTTTTACTGATGGGAAGTAGCCCATATAGCATCCTTGAGAAAAAAAGTCATAGATATAAAACTTTTTATTTTCATACTCTTTTGAGTAGTTTATCATCACTTTTGGTATACCTGGTCCATATTTGTACTTCATTTTAGATACTTTGTTTTGTTTTGGATATATCAGTATCACTTTTGTATCTGTGTAGCTGTTTTTTAGTTGATTTGAGTAGTATCGTGAGCCTATTGCTATACTATCTTTGCTATTTATGCTTAAGCCTCTATCTATACCGCTATCTTCTATATAGTCATAGTTTTTATCTCTCATAAAATCTTGACATATTTTTGATGGTGTTTTTATATAGAGTTGTATATCTACTTTTTTTGTAGAATAGATATAAAACTTTATACCTTTTTCGATTGATTTTAGCTTTAAATTATTTTTTCTATATGGGTATGTTGCGTATTTTTTTGATACTGTATCAAATACTTCTACTTTTTGTATATCTTTTGTACCAAAACTTTTTTCTATATCTATTGAGCCATAGTTATTTATAAAGCTATTTTTGCCTTTGTTTAGGTGTAGT
>JAYEJC010000120.1:0-5953 GCA_034660335.1 Campylobacterota bacterium | reverse complement strand
GAAAAGAGATGATATCCTCTTCACTCATATTTACAAAACTACTTATTATATTTGTAGGTGTTCCATTTCTATAGGCATTGATAATAAGCTTTTTTCTCTCATCATCTTTACCTTGCTCAATACCTTGCTCAATACCTTGTTCTATACCTTGCACTATACCTTGCTCGATACCTTTTTCAATCCCTTTTTCAATCCCTTTTTCTATACCTTGCTCGATACCTTTTTTAAGCCCTTGTTTCAAACCTCTTTCAAGACCTTTTTCTATACCTTTATCAAAGCCATCTTTATCTGCTTTCATAAGGGCTAGTTTTTGTATAGAGATGAACTCTTTTCTTTTATGTTGTGTTTCTAACTCTTCTTTGGATAGATTTGCTTCATTTAAAACATCAAATGAATCTTTTATCGTATGATTTAGGTTATTTGGTACATATTCTAAACTTCCAGCATTTTTAATAAAATATATCCACTCATCTGTTAGGTTTTTTAACTCATCTAAATCTTTTTTGAATTTTGGAAGTTCTATAAAAATAAGTTCTATATCATCACTATAGTTTATAAACTCCTCTTTTTCTAGAAGTTTAAAATTTGTTATTATTTTATCACTCTCTTTAAACATAGTAAAGTCAACTATATTTAAAGCAATCACAGGATTTAAAAGATGATAATCTTCTGCTTTGTTTAGTTGAACTGAGTAGTTTTTTGCTAAGTTATATAAAACTCTTTTTTCGAATCCAGCGTGATTTAAGACCTGCATCTCTATAATTACTTTGGTATCATCATCTAGTATAGCTTTTACATCTACAAAGCTATTTTTCATACCATCAAGCAGTGGTATATTGTATGGATCTACTATCGTTAAATCTTTGATTTTTATAGTTTTATTTGAATATACAAGAGCATTTAAAAAACTAATAAGTTTATCTTTGCTATCTTCACTACCAAACACTTTTTTAAAAGCATAATCTGTCTTCACATCTAAAAAATTCATCTTTGTTTTTCCTTTTTATCGTATCTAGCTCGCTCCCATCGTCCCTGATGGGAATGCATACTTATATTTATTTTACTTTAAACATAATTCTACCACATTTTCACCACATTAAAGTCGTGGGTTCCGATTAGAGTAGTTTTTTTGTTTGTATTGCTATCTCTAACTCTTCATCTGTAGGTATCACCAAAATTTTATATGGTGATTTATCATTTTGTATCTCACCACTATTTTTAATATTGTTGTTTTTTATTTTATCTATATTTGTTATAGTTTTTTCTCTAATCAATGGTGAGTTTTCACCAATACCACCTGTAAAAACAATAGCATCTATATCTCCTAAAATCTCTTTATAGGAACCTATATATTTTTTGATTCTATAACAAAACATATCTATAGCTAAAATAGCTTTTTCATCTTTGTTTTTTGCATCTTTTATGATATCTCTTAGGTCATTTTTATCACAAATACCTTTTAGTCCTGATTGTTTATTTAGTATATTATCTACCTCTTTTGGGTCTATACCTATTGTATTTTCAAGATACAATACAATCTCAGGGTCAATATCCCCACACCTTGTTCCCATCATCAAGCCCTCTAGTGGTGTAAAGCCCATCGATGTATCTATACTTATACCATTTTTAATCGCTGTTATACTATCTCCATTTCCTAAATGTATTGTGATTAGGTTTAAGCTATTAAGCGGTTTGTTGAGATGTTTTGCAGTTTGTTTTGCTATATAGTGGTGTGAAGTACCATGAAATCCATACTTTCTTATCCCATATTTTTCATAAAATTTATATGATATTGGATAGATATAAGCCTCTTTAGGGATAGACTGATGAAATGCAGTATCAAAAACAGCTACTTGAATGGCATCTGGAACAAGCTTGAAAACTGTCAAAATACCATCTAAATTTGCAGGGTTGTGCAGTGGTGCTAAGGGTATTAGATTTTTTATCTCATCTATCACATTTTGATTTATAATTACAGGCTTATTAAACTTTTCACCACCATGAACCACTCTATGACCAAATGCCTGAATATCAGATATCTTATCTATATATTTCATCTGTATTAATCTATCAAAGATATCTTTAAAAGCCTGATGAAACTCTTGAACATTTTCTATTATTGAAGAAAAAATTATTTTATTTGTGTTTGTATGAAAAAGCTTGTATTTTATAGATGAACTACCCGAATTTAAAATCAATACCATTTTGAAATATCCTATATTTAATTTGCTTGTATAGCGGTTATTGCTATTGTATTTACTATATCATCTACAATACAACCACGACTTAGATCATTTATTGGTTTGTTTAGACCTTGTAGTATTGGACCAATAGCAACAGCACCACTAGAGTCTCTAACAGCTTTATATGTGTTGTTTCCAGTATTTAAATCTGGAAAAATAAATATAGTCGCATCTCCTTGAATTTTGGATTGTGGTAGTTTTTGAGCTGCTATTATTTTATTTGTTGCTGCATCGTATTGGATTGGACCATCAATTATCAAGCTACTATTTGCTTGTTTTATAAGCTTTGTTGCCTCTTTTATTTTATCAACATCTTTGCCAGATCCTGATGTACCTGTAGAGTAAGACAACATAGCTATTTTTGACTCTATATTAAAGCTTTTTGCACTATTACTTGTGTCTATAGCTATTGTTTTTAGATCAGATGCACTTGGGTCTTGGTTGATAGCACAATCAGCATATACCAATACTTTTGTGTTAAAGCACATAAAAAATAAACTTGACACAACATCACTGTTTGATTTTGTTTTTATGATTTGAAGTGCAGGACGAACTGTATTTGCAGTGGTATTTACTGCACCACTTACCATACCATCAGCTATATCAAAATGAACCAACATAGTTGCAAAATAGTTTAAATCATTTTGTATAATATTGTATGCTTCATCCTCAAGTAGTCCTTTTGATTTTCGTAGTTTATATAGTTCAGATGAAAATATTTTTGTGTATTGGGAGTTTTTAGGGTCTATAATAGTAGCTTTTGAGATATCTATATCTATAGATGTAGCTTTGTTTAATAGCTCTTTTTTATCCCCTAGAAGTATTATATTTACAAGCTTAGAGTTGATTGATATCTCAACAGCTTTTAAAATTCTATCATCAAAACTTTCTGGTAAAACAATTGTTTTTTTATTTTTTCTAGCTTTTTTAAATATATTGTATTGAAACATAAGTGGAGTGACTATATCTTTGTTGTTTTCTAAAAGTTTTAGTTCTATTTTGTTTGAGTCTATATATTTACTAAAGTATCCTAAAATTGATGCTATTTTTGTTTTGTCTTTGTATGTGATTGTTGGTTTTATTTGGTTTATATATTTACTTGTAGTATATGTATCATATGGAGTTGTAAGTATAGGGATAGATAAGTTTTCATAACTTTTTAATAAATTTAAAATTGTTGTAGATAGCTCAATATCTCCTGTTAAAATAATAGCTGCAATATTTTGATACTCTTTTGTATGATGTAGTGCTAATATTGTCATAATGATATCGACTCTATCACCAGATGTTATAATAAGGTCTTTGTTTTTGATATGTTTTATAAAATGCTCAACACCCATACAAGCTATTTTGTTATTTAAAATAGTTTTTTGCAAAAAACTTTTATCACTAAATATATGTTTAGATTTGATATTTTGCATAACTTGTTCTATTGTTATATGCTCTAGTTCATCAATTTGAGGTAAAAAGTTTAGTTCATATTTTAGTGATTTATTTAAAAAGTATTTTCTTATCTTGGGAATATTGCTACTATCAATTCTATTTGCAATAGTACCAAAATGTATACATCCTGATTGTAAAATAGTTTTTTCCTCTATTTTTATATCTTCTATTATGTTTGATATCTCTTTATTTTTGCAATTTAATATACTAATAAATGGTGAAGATATATGTTTACATAGAGTTAAATTTATATCAAAATTAACTGTAGCAGTTAGAAGACTTTTTGCAATACCTTCTATTAAAACAAAGTCATATATCTCTTCTAATTTTTTTACTTTGTCTAAAATAGTTTCATAAAAGATAGTTGTATTGTTGTTTGATATTATATCTTCAACTTCATCAACACAATATCCATAACACTCATCATAATCCATTTTAAGGGAAAAATAGTTTTGAATACTAACAATATCACTATCTTTTGTATTTTTATCTTTGATAACAGGTCTAAAAAATGCAACTTTGTGGTATTTTGATTTTAGAAGTTGCATAAATCCAATAGCTGCTACAAAAGAACCCGAACCCTCTTGTAGTGTTGATAAGTATAATGATTTTGTTTGCATAGTATATATGTTAAAGTAAAATTACTTTTACACTGTCTCCTTTATTTAAATCTTCACTTTTTTCATCTTGTATTAAAAGTCCAGGCTTACCTAGCATATTTGTTAAAATTGCACTTGTACCTTGTTTTTTATCTTTAAAATCTATATGATATTTTTCTTCAACAAAAGATAGATTGCAAGCGGTAAAGATAGTTTTATTTGCTTTTTTTGGAAAATCTTCATCTATTATTGCATCTACTATTTGTAGTTTTTCATTTGAGCCTTTAAATTTAAAAATCAAAGGTAAAACATAAAGTAAAAAAGTAACAGTACTAGAGTAAGCAAAACCAGGAAGACCAATAATATATTTATCACCTTTTTGTGCAAAAAGAATATGTTGTCCAGGTTTGATATTGACCCCTTGAAACAATACATCAGCACCTAGTTGTTCTTTTATTATATCTTTTACATAGTCATAATCACCAACACTAACACCACCTGTAGTTACAACTATATCAGATGATATCAAGGCATTTTGTAGTAGGTCTGTTATAGATTTTTTATCATCTTTTACTACACCCATTTGGTTTACTATTGCTCCATATTTTTTTGCTATTGCTTCTAGTGTTAGGTGATTTGAGCTTCTTATTTGTGAGTCATTTGTTTGAAGTTCACCAACATCTAGTATCTCACTACCTGTACTAGCTATTGATACTATAGGTTTTGTGTAGACTTCAACTTGTACTATATTTAAACTAGCCATAACACCAATTTGAGCGAAATCTATAGTGGTGCCTTTTGGAATTAAGACTTCATCTTTTTTATAATTTTCACCTATATCTCTAGTAGCAAATGACTTTTGAACCTCTTTATCTATATAGATAAAATCATCTTTTACAGTAACATTTTCAATTGGTATAAGTGTATCACTACCATCTGGCATAAGTGAGCCTGTAAATGTTTTGATACAAGTAGCAGATGAAACTCTTGATTCTACTATAGAACCAGCTGGATTTTTATCTATGATTTTTAATCTTTTTAGTGTCAAATCTGCGTGTCTAATAGCATAACCATCCATACCTGATGTTAAAAATGCTGGTGAGTTTTCTTGAGCTATTATATCTGTTGCTAGAATAAAACCTAATGTATCAGCAACATAAAGCTTTTGTGTTGAGATAGAGTTGATCTCTATTTGATTTAATATATCTATTGATTGATTGTAAGTTATAAATTTTTTCATAAATGATGATATCAAATTTTTTCATAAATATAGTTTAGAGGTACCCCTTTAATTTTGATTGTAACTTTTTTGTAATCTATTATAATGATAAATAATTTTATCTTATAATTAATCTCGTGCAAAATTTATTACTTTGCAAAGAGGTGATAGACAAACATGGAAAGATATGATTGTATGGATGCAAAAGACTCAAAATCTTTGGGATTTAAATATGCCAAATGCACAAGGTAAAAACACCGAAAAAGTGATTTTGGATTATCTTTCTAAAAATTATGCACCATATGATAAGATAGAGAGAAGAAAAAATTTAGCACATAAGTTTTTGCCTACAAATCCTTATGATACTACAAACTAATACCAAATCAAATTAGAACTAACTACTTAAAAAAATAGATAAAAGAGTAGATTGTGAAAAATATTATCGAAAC
>JAYEJC010000119.1:0-5998 GCA_034660335.1 Campylobacterota bacterium | reverse complement strand
TCTTTTTCAAAATTAAAATTCTTACGAATTGTAAGTGTACTCATAATATACTCCTTTTATCATATGTATAATTAGTATATGTGTATTGTATCATTTTATTTTACATTATCCAAATAAGTTAGTAATAATTTTAGAAATAGCATCTAGTTCTTCTCGCTCCATCTTTTTACCACATTTAGGGCAAGTAGAGTTAAAGTCTATTGGATTTATTACATCACTTTTTGGTTTTACAGTTTTACTATATCCGCAATATGAACATTTGTATTTGAATGGTTGTGGTGCAATCAATACTTATCCTCTTCTTTGCTACCCTCTATTTCAAGGTCAAAATTTATTTCAATTTCACTTGCCTGTATCTCTTTAAAATCTATTGACAATTCACACTCAAAGACTTTGTCAATAGCATTCTTAAGTTTATTTATTTCTTTATCAAGTCTTTTTAAGTTCTCTTTTTGTTTTTTAGTACTGTAAATATTACTTAATTTGTCTAGTCTTTGAAATGCTGGATTTGTCATATCATCAAAACCCTCTTCAAGCATATCAAGAGATATCGAATTTATGTGTGACTTAATGGCTTCCTTCTCTTTTATCTTTGTTAAAATTGCTACTTTATACATTTCATATACATCATAAAGCTTTTTAATCATATCTAAATGTACTTTCGACTCATAGTCGCACTTATTTATAAAATCAAAAAGTGATTGTTTCACATAAGCATATTCTTGCTGTGTCAAAGAACTAAATGCTGATATTCCCACATATTCAATTCCATAATCATCCAAACTCTCTTCTATCTCTTCCAAAACATCTTCGATGTCATCTTGAGACCTTAAATCCGATTTGTTATACACAATATAAACATTTTTATTTTCAAGCTCTAGTTCATTCAGAAAATCTATATCACTTGATGGTATAGTTCCATTTGCATCAGCTCCTATTAACCATATAAATGCAGAAGCATTACTTAAAAACTCTTTAGCGGTTATAACATCCTCTTGAGTATAAGTTTCATCTGTATCAGGAGGATTGTATCCAGGCGTATCTATAAAACATATATTTTCTTGTTCTAATTGAGTACCAATTATCATTAGTGGCATAATCTCTTTAAGGTTAAAGTCAAATGATTTAATAAAATCATGCGATAATTTTGAATGAAAATTATTGTCAATTTTTTTAAGATCCACAATGCCACCATTATTATTACATGCAACAACCTTATTATCTTCTGTATTCATTACATAAGTTGGTATTGCTGTAGTAGGATTTATACCTATTGGAAGTTTTATACCACTATTAAAAAAACTACTAATAAATTCAGATTTTCCAGCACTAAAACCTCCACCCACAGCAACTGTATTTTTTTTATGTAGATCTGGATATGCAGTTATCACTTCTAATTCTTTTTCTATAGCTTGAAGTTTTATTATAGCTTCTGCCTCATTTGCCAATGATTCTTCATAGTTAGCAAATTCAATAAAATCATTATTTAAAATTCTTTTGTATTCCTCAATCCCTTCATTGTCAGATTTTGAAGACAAAAGATTTGAAATCAAAAGTTGCTTACTTTTTGTATGTGATAATTCAGAAGATACTTGTTTGATTTTTGATTCTTTATCTTCTAATAGCTTTATTGAATCCTTTGTATGTTGAGCAAATGTAGTTTCTAATTCGACATATTCTTTCTTTGATTTATCTTGATGTATTTTAAACTCAGTTTCAAAATCATCGTATTGAATCCTACTATCTTGTAAATCTTTCTTTAGATTTGGTATTGTACTTAACTCTTTTTCAATATCCTCTAAGGATAAAAAAACTTCTTTTTTTATCCTTCCTTTTTTAAAAAATGAAAAAAAGCTCCCGATTTCCTCTATGTTATTTTTAATTGTAGATATAGTTTTTTTACTCATTAATTGCCCCTAGCTGTTGCAGTATGTTATTTAATCTATCAAGAGTTATCTCTTTATTTTCAATATCATTTTCAAGCTGTTCAATCTCTTTTGAATATTTAGAAAAGATACTTTCACCAATATCTTCTTGTTTAAGTGTGCTAATAAGTGCACCTACATACACTTGAATATCTTGTTTTACTCTTGATTTTAAATCACTAACATAGTTATATGCTTCATTTCTAAATTCTTCTGCTTTACTCTTTTTAAGCGTTCCACTCTTTTTTAAAGCTTTTGGAAAGTTCCCATCATAGCTAATATCTGGAAAAATTACTGAATTCAATATGCTTCTTATTGTTTTTGAAATAAGCATCACATCAAGCATATCATCGCCAGCTTCATTTCTTAGTGTACTCACAAGCTCTTTATAGATTGTTTTACGCCAGTTTACAACATACTGTTTTGCTTCAACATCTATTGTGATTTCTACATCATCTGTTAAATTTTCAAGAGAGGTTCTAACCAAACCTGCTTTTACTGTTGTAAAAGTTTCACTTTTTTGCTCATATCTATCTGAACCAAACTTCCAACTCCAAAACCCATGATCATAAGTCGATGTTTCTATATCAGTACTTTCTGCTTCTTGTAAATCTTTCCTTGATTTATTAAAGTATGAATTAAGCTTATCTAGAAGTTTTGTTTTGATGTCAAACTCTAATTGTTCTACCATATCACTATAAACATCATTTGTCATATCTATAGCTTTTGTTTTAAACTGCTCTATTGATTCTTTTTGTTGTTTAAGTTCATCTATATCACTAGTTTCAACTCTGTGAATTTGATCTTTTATATCTTGTTCAAGTGCTACTTTATAATCAATAAGAGACTTATATTTAGCTTTTGCAAACTCTTCTTTTCTTTTTGCGAGTATTGCATCTTTTTGTTCTCTTACATCGCTAATGATCTTTTCAATACTCTCTATATTTGCAAGCTTCTTAAGACTTGTCATAGCAGTATCTTCATCAACAAAAAAATCTTTATAATTTTCATTTAGTAGTTTCCAAACATGATTCATATTTGAGTCCCAATCATTTTGGGTACCAAAGTTTTTAAACATGTTATAGCAAATACCAGATGAAGCTATTACTCTATTTTTTATAAGATTATCAAATGTACTTCCAACTTCTTGATTATTGTTTTTTAAGCTTTTCAAAACATCGCTTTGTTGACTAGTAAGCTTTGTTTCTATTTTACTTAATGCATTGCTTAATATACTCTCTTTTTCGCTACCATAGAGCTGATTATCAACTTGTGAAGCTACTAAATACAACTCTCTTATCCCCTCTTTGGAAGTAATCCTATCCATAAGTTCTAAATCTTCACTACTTAAAAACTGTCCCGAAGGTGATACTATAAGTACAACATCACAGTCTTTTAAAAGATCTCTTGTTCGATCTTCTCTTGAAACAACTGGATCATTTACACCAGGAGTATCTATAATCTGAATATCTTTTAAACTATCTTGATTTATTGACATAGTAACAGACTTAGTAAATGGCATATATTTTCCACTTGAACCCACAAATTCGGATAGTTTACTATTCAGTTCTGTGATATCACTAGCTGTAATAAACTTATATTGTTCAAGTTCATCAACTGTTACACCAGGGTTTTTTATTTTTTGATACTGATCATAAGATGATGAAAGGTTATCATCTTTTTTGAGTTCTCTTAATGCTATTTTTAAAGCTTTTTGTAAAACTTCCTCTTCTTGTTCATGAGATAATTTATCTACTTTCTCTTTTTTTAGTTTGATTTTTTTAAGTTTTTCATATTCATCAGTTTTTATATTTTCTAGTTTTCTTTCATACCTACTTGCAATCTGTTTTATATCCTCAATATCTTCGTGTGTAAAAAAATCAACTTCTGCTTTTGTTTCATCACCGTATTGCAGAACCGTTAAGGCTGCTGTCATAGGAGTAGCAGCTTTTGGTAAAACATCTTGACCATCAAAAACTAAAGCATTTAGAAGTGAACTTTTTCCTGCTTTTACTCTACCTAAAATACCAATCTTTAGAACACGATTATCATCTTCCATTGTATCTATCGTTTTTTGAAGTTCTTCACTTTTTGCAATTGCATATTCATTTTTTAAAACTGATGCATCATCTACTAAATTATTTTTTGTAACCACATCTTCTATATT
Organism: Campylobacterota bacterium; assembly: GCA_034660335.1. Classification (GTDB taxonomy): domain Bacteria; phylum Campylobacterota; class Campylobacteria; order Campylobacterales; family Arcobacteraceae; genus JAIOSF01. The sequence continues at coordinate 1,906 of JAYEJC010000119.1, read as the reverse complement.
GTTTGTTAATTCAATAATATTCATACTAATCCTTATAAAGTGTACTTATTGCAAGCTGCTTAACTTCTTGTTTAATCTCTTCTAATTTAACAAGTTTTGTCTCTATATCTTCTATATTTTTCTCTTTTTCTTCTTTGGCTTTTTCTATCTCTTGTTCTTTTTGTTGTAGTTGCTCTTCAAACTTATCACTAATTGTGTTTATAATAGTATTGATTTGAGAGTGAAATAAGTTGGGCAATTCATTTCTAATTTTTGTTTTAATAGATGGGATGATTTCAGTTGAAAACTTAGTATGTACTTCTTGTTTCATTTTTGCCTCTTGTGATTTTGCACTAAAAAAAGCAATAATATCAGGTAAAAACACTATAACTACTTCTAAGACTGGATGAACCACTTCGCTTGTAATTGCTAAAATTGATGTTATACTTTTGTAGCCTGTTCCGCTATCATCTGTTTGTTTTCCTCTTCTTGATTCAACTAAGTTACTTAGTCCATTTTGTGCATTTTTTAAAAAGTTTGTAGTTGATTCTGAGATTGTATCAACCCATTTATTTCCAAGTTCAAAAGACGGGATACTATTTCCTAAATCTTTAATTTCTACACTAAAGTCATTTATTATATCGCTACTTGCTTCATTAAGCTTACTTTTCACTTGATAAATAAGTGTATTTTTTACAATTTGATTCATCTCTTGAGAAAAAGCTTCTTTATTGGAAAGTGCCATCTGAACTAAAGACTCTTGATTTGTAATTAATTCTCTTGACACACCATTTACAATAACTTCAACACTATTATCTGAATATTTTGATTTAGCTTCCTCTATCATTTTTTCTTTTTTTGATATTATCTTTTTTATGCTATTTTGCAGTTCAGTAAGAGCATTAGTCACATCTTCTTTTGATGTTTTTAGAGTTGAAATAATTGTATTGATACTTGATTCAACCTCCAAGTAGTTATATTTTAATTCTTGCTTGAATATTTTTTCAAATAATTTTTCTGGATCTATATCTTTTAAAATTTTTTCAAGTTCATTTCCAGTATCTTGATACAAAGGTATTACTTTTTTATCAAACTCTAAATAATCTTCTAACTGTTCCTGAATCTTCTCTTGTATACTTATAATATCACTATTGCTTCTAAGATTTGATTTACTTAAGCAAAAAGAAAAATCTTTGCCAAACTCTGCCATATTTTCTAATTCTCTTAATGTGCTTTTAGTTAAGTTACCATCTTCAATACTGGTAAGTACAATAAAATAAATTCCTTTATTTAGATAATTCATTATCGCTGTATTGTGAAGCTCTAATGGTGAATCAAACCCTGGCATATCTACTAAGACTAATGGTTCTATTCTTTTCAATTTTTCGTTGTTTAAATAAAGTCTTAAGTATTGATATTTTGAAGCATTCTTTTTAATGTCTTCGCTTTGATTTAATTCATATTTATCAAAACTTTCATCATCTTTTACAGCTTCAATATAGCTATCAGTACTGTATCTTAATTCTGTCGCAAGAGCAGTTTCAGGCGTGATATTTGTTGATAAAACCTCCTCCTCTAGCCATGAGTTAATCAAAGTGCTTTTTCCTGCACTAAATCCACCGACAACAGGCACAACTAATTCTGTCTTTTTAATTCTTTGCAATAGTTGCTGTTGTGTATCTGCTTGAACCTCTAATTGGTTCATTTTTTCAATAATATTATCTAAATAACTAAGATAATTTTTTTGTGTATTAGTCAAAATTTTTTCTCCTTTTTTACTTAATAATTTAATAATGAATAGTCATTTTTATTATTTACAATGTATTAAAACACTTTTTTTCTAAAATTAAATTATCTATAATAGTAGATAGTGTAACCATAGATTGCATTGTTATTCTACTAAAGATAAACTTCAATCAAAATTATC
>JAYEJC010000118.1:0-20783 GCA_034660335.1 Campylobacterota bacterium | reverse complement strand
TTAACCTTTTATGAATAAATTATTCTTTGTATTTATATGTTATTATAGCTAAAAAATGACCATAAAGGCTTTAAGTAAAGGGTTTTTTTGGATTTATTTTTGGGTGTTACTGTGCAGTGGTCTCATTATATGTAGAAGATGAAGTGGGAATAAGACAGAGCCTTAGTGATGTATTAAAATTATTTTCAAAAGAGCTTTATATAGCAAAAGATGGGCTAGAGGGTTTAGAACTTTATAAAAAAAATAAACCAGATATCGTTATTACAGATATAAAAATGCCAAATATGAATGGAATAGAGCTTGTAAAAGAGATAAAAAAGATTGAACCAAAACAACATATAATTTTCACAACAGCCCACAGTGAGAGTGATTTTTTTATGGAAGCTATTGAAGCACAAGTGGATGGATATATATTAAAGCCAATTGATTTAGATAAACTAGAACAAAAGATAAATAGTATCACAGCACAAATAAACTTACAATGTAAATATGAAAAACAACAAATACAACTTATTCAATCAGAAAAAATGGCAGCAATAGGTGAGATGATTGCGAATATAGCACATCAATGGAGACAGCCCTTATCAGTCATATCTACAGGTGTGACAGGGATGCAAATAGAAAAAAAGTATGGAAAACTCACTGATGAACTTTTTGAAAATACTTGTAATACTATTAATAACAATGCACAGTATTTATCTCAAACAATTGATGATTTTAGAAATTTCATCAAAGGTGATACTGTAAAAAAAGAGTTTGATCTAAAAGAGCTTTTAGAGAGTACTTTTATGATAATAGATGCAAATATGAAAAATAATAATATTATCCTTATAAAAGATATCGATAAAAAAATAATACTCAAAAACTACTCAAATGAACTCAAACAATCACTGATAAATATACTCAACAATGCAAAAGATGCACTTCTGGATAAGCAAGATAAATATATTTTTATATCTTTAGAAAAAAATGAAAACAATGTAGATATTATTATTAAAGATAATGGTGGAGGGATAGCAAAAAATATTATAAAAAAATATATGAACCATATTTCACTACAAAATACAATGCACAAGGGACAGGATTAGGCTTGTATATGACATTTGATATTATCACAAATAGATTACAAGGTAAGATTAAAGCTAGTAATGTAGAGTATAAGTACCAAGAAAAATTATGCAAAGGCGCACAGTTTAAGATAACGCTTCCTATTGCTTAAGAGAAGCTCTAAAATTAATTGATTAATATTTTTACAATCTACTCTTTTATCTATTATTTTAAGTAGTTAGTTCTAATTTAATTTGGAATGACTTGACAAGTATAGACTAAACTTGCTATACTTTTATTAGCACTCATAGATTTAGAGTGCCAATTTATAATAAAAGGTATTAAAATGGCAAACAATATATTTAAACAACTTACAAACCAAATGCAAGAAACTATAGAATCAGGTCTTAGTTTAGCACTTCATAATAAAAATCAAGAAGTGGAGATTATCCATATACTATGGGGACTTCTTACAAATACAAGTAGTGTATTAAATCAACTTCTAAATAAACTCAATGTAGATAAAACAGCAATAGAACTTGAGGTAAAAAGTGTAGCAAATAAACTACCTCAAGTCTCAAGCGTAACAAAAGAGAGTATTAAAATAAGTAGAAATAGTGTAGATTCATTAGAAAAAGCACAAGGTCTTATGAACTCAACAGGTGATAGTTTTTTAGCTGTTGATACATGGATTATAGCAAATCTTAATACTCCTATATTTAAAGATGTATTAGGGAAGTATCTTGATTTAAATGAAGTAAAAAAAGAGCTTGAAGCTATAAGAGGTGGTGCAAAAGTTGATAATGCAAGTGCTGATGATAATCTAGAAGCTTTAGAAAAGTATGGAATTGATCTAAATAAACAAGCAATTGATGGGAAACTAGATCCTGTAATAGGAAGAGATGAACAACTCCAAAGAATGATGCAAATACTTATTAGAAAAACGAAAAACAATCCTATTTTATTAGGTGAGCCAGGAACAGGAAAAACAGCAATAGCAGAAGGGCTAGCCCAAAGAATAGTAAATAAAGATGTACCAACATCACTTCAAAATAAAAGAGTAATATCTTTAGATATGTCAGCACTGATTGCTGGGGCAAAATATAGAGGTGAGTTTGAAGATAGACTTAAAGCTGTAATAAAAGAGGTTCAAAAAGTTGGTAATATTATCTTATTTATAGATGAGATACATACTATTATAGGAGCAGGTGCTAGTGAAGGAAGTATGGATGCTGCAAATATCTTAAAACCAGCACTTGCAAGAGGCGAATTGCATACTATTGGAGCAACAACACTCAAAGAGTATAGAAAGTATTTCGAAAAAGATACAGCGATGCAAAGAAGATTTCAACCAATAAATGTAGATGAACCAAGTGTTAATGAAGCACTTCAAATCTTGCGAGGTATAAAAGAAAAATTAGAAACATTTCACAATGTAACGATAAATGACTCAGCTTTAGTAAGTGCTGCAAAACTTAGTCATAGATATATAGCTGATAGGTTTTTACCAGATAAAGCGATTGATTTAATAGATGAAGCAGCAGCAGAATTAAAAATGCAAATAGAATCAGAACCAACAGTGTTATCAGTTACAAAAAGAGCAATAGGTACTTTAGAGGTTGAAAAAGAAGCTTTAAAAATGGAAAAAAGTGGGGCAAACACCGTTAGACTTGAAGAGATAGAACAAGAGTTATCAAATCTAAAAGAGAAACAACGAAATCTTGAAACACAGTTTGAAAATGAAAAAGAGACATTTAACGCAGTATCAAATATAAAAATTGAGATTGATCAGCTAAAAAGTAAAGCCGCAAGAGCAAAAAGAGATAGTAAGTTTGAAGAAGCCGCATCAATAGAGTATGGACAAATTCCTGAACTAGAGAAACAAATAGAAGAAAATGAACAAAAATGGGCAAAAATGCAAGAGTCGGGAACTTTACTTAGAAACTTTGTAGATGAAGATGCAATTGCAAGTATTGTTTCAAGATGGACAGGGATACCTGTAAATAAGATGCTTAGTAGTGAAAAAGAGAAAATACTACAAGTTGAATCTGTTCTAAAAAAAGATGTGATAGGACAGGACGAAGCACTAAAAGCTATAAGTAGAGCGATAAAAAGAAATAAAGCAGGTCTAAGTAGTGATAACAAACCAATTGGAAGTTTTTTGTTTTTAGGACCAACAGGGGTAGGAAAAACTGAAAGTGCAAAAACACTTGCAAAGTTCTTATTTGATGATGAGAAAGCACTTATAAGATTTGATATGAGCGAATATATGGAAAAAACATCAGTATCAAGACTAATAGGGGCAGCTCCTGGATATGTAGGATATGAAGAGGGTGGACAACTCACTGAAGCAGTTAGACGAAAGCCTTATAGTATTATTTTATTTGATGAGATTGAAAAAGCACATACAGATGTATTTAATATCTTGTTGCAAGTATTAGATGATGGAAGACTTACTGATAATAAAGGTGTCACAGTTGATTTCAAAAATACTATTATAATACTCACTTCAAATATTGGAAGTCACAAGATTATAAGTATTTTAGATAAAGAGTTAAGAAAAACAGAAGTGATGAATGATCTAAAAGCCCATTTTAGACCAGAGTTTTTAAATAGACTAGATGATATTGTGATATTTGAACAGTTAAGTTTAGATGCAATTACAAATATAGTTGATATTATGTTTGATTCGATTGCTATTAAGGTAAGTTCAAGAGATATTGTACTTTCATTAACATCAAAAGCTAAAGAATATATTGCATCTTGTGGGTATGATCCTGACTATGGTGCGAGACCACTTAAAAGAGCACTGTATGAGATAGTTGAAGATAAACTGGCTGATTTAATACTAGGAGATAAAATAATAGATGGTTCAAAAGTAGAATTTGATATAGTAAATGATGAGGTAGTTGTAAATATAAAAAATAAAGAGTAACTTCAATAAATATATTTATTGAAGTTTAATAAATAAAACTATTGTCTAAAAATGACACTTGTCATTTTTATGCGTAGCTTCCTAAGTCCATGAGTCTATTGTATCTAGCTTCATCTCTTTCTTTTTTACTTAGTTTTTGAAGTTCTTTAACAGAGTCGATAAAATAATCACCTAAAGCTTGGATAGCTTTATCCTTGTCTCTATGTGCTCCAATTAATGGTTCATTGATAACATCATCTACTAGATTGTATTCTTTTAGATCAGTTGATGTGATTTTTAATGCTTTTGTCGCTGTTTCTACCATAGCTTGATCTTTCCAAAGTATACTTGCACAACCTTCAGGAGAGATAACACTATATACACTATATCTCATCATAGCTAATCTATCACCAATTGAGATAGCCAAAGCACCACCTGAACCACCTTCTCCAATTACTACAGAGACTATATTTGTATCTAAATCACTTAGCTCAAATAAGTTTCTTGCAATCGCTTCACTTTGACTTCTCTCTTCAGCACCAATCCCAGGGTATGCACCTGGAGTATCCACTAAAAATAGAATAGGAATATTGAATTTTTCTGCAAGTTTTGCAGCTCTTAAGGCTTTTCTGTATCCTTCAGGATTTGGCATACCAAAATTTCTTTTGATTTTATTTTTAACACCTCGACCTTTTTGTTCCCCAATTACTACACATTTTTGATCACCAATATATCCTAAATAGCAAACAATAGCTTGATCATCAGCAAGATGTCTATCTCCATGAATCTCATAAAAATCACTCATAAGACCACGAATATAATCTAAGGCATAAGGTCTATCTGGATGTCTTGCTAATTTTAGTTTTTGAAAATCAGAAAGATTTGAATATGTTTTTTCAACTTCACTAGATAATTTTTTTTCTAATATTGAAACCGCATATTCATCTGCTTTTGTTTTAGCAACAATAATCTCATCTTCTATTTTTTTCAAACCCTCTTCAAAGTCTAAATATGTTGCCATAAATCAATACCTACTTTTCAAATTTTTTCATAATTATAACACCATTAGTTCCACCAAAACCAAAAGAGTTACTCATTACTATATTTAATTCAGCATCTCTTGCTGTATTAGGAACATAATCCAAATCACAATTTTCATCACTACAAATTTGATTAATTGTTGGAGGAATTACTCCCTCTTGCATAGCTTTTATAGAGATAATAGCCTCAAGTGCACCAGCAGCACCTAAACAATGACCAATTTGTCCTTTTGTTGATGTAACAGGAGGTATCTCTTGTTTTCCTTCAAACAATGTTTTTAATGCTGCTGTTTCATTTTTGTCATTTACTGGAGTGCTTGTTCCATGTGCATTTACATAATCAATTTTTAATTCACCACCATTATTTTTAAGAGCCATATTATAAGCAGCTTTCATAGCTCTTAGAGGACCATCTTGTGTCGGAGTTGTAATATGATTTGCATCACCACTTTCTCCAAAACCAATAATTTCAGCATATATATTAGCACCTCTATCTTGTGCAGATTCAAGTGTTTCTAAGACTAATGCTCCAGAACCCTCACCCATAACAAAACCATCTCTCTCTTTATCAAAAGGTCTTGAAGAAGTTTTAGGATCATCATTTCTAGTACTTAAGGCTTTCATAGAAGCAAAACCACCAACACCAGCACCACATATAGCTGACTCTGCACCAACAACTAACATTTGCGATGCTCCACCCATAGCTATTGTTTTTGTAGCTTCACCAATAGCATGAGTACCTGCAGCACATGCTGTTACAACAGATAGATTGGGACCTTTTAAATTATGTTGAATAGATATAAATCCTCCAAGCATATTAACTAAAGATGAAGGTATAAAAAATGGTGATATTTTAGATGGTCCTCTTCCATTACAAACAATAGAGTTTTTTTCAATATTTGGTAATCCGCCAATACCAGATGCTGATACTATACCAAATCCATCAGCCAAACTATCACTTACTTTGTTATCAGATACAATTCCAGCATCAGCCATAGCTTCTTGTGCTGCATGTATACCTAATTGAATAAATCTATCTGCTTTTTTAGCTTCTTTTTTACCTAAAATTGCAGTAGGATCAAAATTCTTAACTTCACCAGCAATTTGAGCTGAAAAATTTGAAGCATCAAATAATGAAATTGTATCAATACCAGTTTGCCCTTCAGCTATTGCTTTAAAAGACTCTTCTACATTATGTCCAAGTGAATTTATCATTCCAATACCAGTTACTACAATTCTTTGCATATTTATTCTCTCCAATTTTTATCTTTAATATTCTAAATAAAATTTATGTTGTTTTATAAACTTAATTTAATATATTAAAAAAGTTTAGGCATTTGCCCAAACTTTATAATATTAAGATTATTTGTGATCTTCTATATATTTCATTGCATCAGCAACAGTTAAAATACCTTCAGCATCTTCATCAGGAATTTCAATGTCAAACTCTTCTTCTAATGCCATTACTAATTCAACAACATCAAGTGAATCTGCACCTAAATCCTCAATAAATTTTGAATCTTCTTTTACTTCATCTGCATTACAATCTAGTTGTTCAACTACAACTGCTTTTACTTTTTCTAACATTAGTTTTCCTTTTTTTATTAAATTTCAAGTTAATTGTATCATATTTTAGTTTAAAAAATTTATTATCTCTTATAAATTATAATTTATTTAAATATGATTTAAGTATATTGCAACTATTTAAAACTCTCTATTAATCATTTGGTTCATAATATCTTTTAGTTCTTGATTTGGTTCATCTTTAATTGATTCTATAGCTTCAAGTCCTAATTTTTGTGCTTGAGATATACTTTGTATCAGAATATCGTGCTTTATCATTTTCTCTTTAATCCAAATTTTTTCATCGTTTGATAATGATTTTTTGTATAATGATTTTAATTTTTCTTTCTCTTCTATCTCTTTATATAATAAAAGATAAGGTATAGTAACTTTTCCTTCAACAAAATCTAACATTGCAGGTTTCCCAAGTGTTTGAGTATCTGAAGTTATATCCAATACATCATCAATCATTTGAAAAGCTAATCCTAAGTTTTTTCCATACAGTGCAAATGAATTTTCATCTTTATTTGATAATATAGCTGCAGCTTTTGCACTAGCTTCAATTAAACTAGCTGTTTTTTTATATATCATATCATAGTATTTATCATATGAGGTATTAAAACTATTTGTAAGCTCTACATCTATCATCTCACCAACACTTAATTGTGTTACTGCATTTGATATACAATAAGATATCTTTTTATTCATTTGTGATAGCTCTGTAAAAGCTTTTGAATATAAAATATCTCCAAACATAATAGATGTTTTATTGTTAAATAAAGCATTTATTGATGGTTTTCCTCTTCTTGTATCTGCCTCATCTATTACATCATCATGTAATAACGAAGCAGCATGAATCATCTCCACTACAGCACAAAGTTTAACAGAATCATTTGTGATACCAGCTATCTTAAGTATAAGTTTTGATCTTAGCATTTTACCTTGAGCTAACAACTCTAAAAGTTCTAAACTCTTAGAGTCCTGTATTTCACTTACAAAATTTTTTATTTGTTGTTTTACTTGTGTTAATTCTTCCATTGGTATAACTTAACTATCTAATCTACAAACAATATCACCAGTAAATTCAATATATAGACTTTTTTTCTTTTGTTCTAATTCTATAGAATTTTCAAGTTTAAACATCTCTAAATCTTTAAAAATATCATAGTCAAAAGGTTTGTCTTTTGATAGCATCATCTCCATGTATGCATATTTTTCTAATATTTTTTCCATCTCATCTTCAACTATTTCATTATTTGCTTGATTTGCAATATCGTGATATTTTGATTTTGGGCTTCCTCCAAATATGTTATCTTCATCTTCAAATAGTGCTTCATAATTTGCCATTTTTTTTCCTTAATTTTTATTTTCTAATCTAACTCTTACACTTTGTGCATGTGCTGTAAGAGATTCTGTATCCGCCAATAAGGCACACTCATGCCCAAGATCTTCTATAGCTTTTTTGCTAAAACTAATAATTGAACTCTTTTTCATAAAATTTTCCACATTTAGTGGACTGTAAAATTTAGCTGTACCACCTGTTGGTAGTGTATGGTTTGGACCAGCTATATAATCACCAATAGGTTCAGGTGTATTTTCCCCTAAAAAGATAGCACCTGCATGTTTGATAGCAGGTAATAGTTCAAATGGATTTTTAGTCATAACTTCTAAATGTTCAGGGGCAATTTCATTCATTAAATCAATCGCTTCATCCATAGTAGATGTGATAATAATACAACCTCTTTCGTCGATTGATTTTTTAGCAATCTCATTTCGTGATAAAACTTTTAAATAGTTATCTACCTCTTCACTTGTAGCATTTGCTATATACTCATTTGTAGTAATCATAATAGAACTAGCCATCTCGTCGTGTTCTGCTTGAGAAAGTAGGTCTATAGCTAAGTATTTTGGTTTTGCTGTTTCATCTGCTAGTATTCCTATTTCAGAAGGACCTGCTATCATATCTATATTTACTTCACCAAATACAAGTTTTTTTGCAGTTGCTACAAAAATATTACCAGGTCCTGTTATAACATCAACCTTTTTTAAAGATTCAGTACCATAAGCCATAGCTGCTATTGCACTTGCTCCTCCTACTTTCATTACAGTTTTTATTCCACATAAGTGACAAGCTGCAAGTGTTAATTCATTTATCTCATCATCTGGAGTTGGTGTACATACTACTATCTCTTGAACTCCAGCTACTATTGCAGGTATGGCATTCATAAGAAGTGAAGATGGGTAAGCAGCTTTCCCCCCAGGTATATAAAGTCCAGCTCTATCTACTGCACTTACTTTTTGACCAAGTATCGTACCATTGTCTTCAAAATCTATCCAAGATTTTGGAAGCTGTTTTTCATGATAAGTTTTAATTCTATCATATGCTAAGTGGAGTGACTTTTTAAGTTCATCGTCAATATTATCATATGCTTTTTTCATATCATCAATACTTATAAAAAGTTCATTTGAATCTTTTGGAGTCCATCTATCAAACTTAGAAATATGATCACAAACAGCATTGTCTCCATTTTCAACAATCTCATCAATGATTCCATTTACTATAGTTGATACTTTTTTAATATCAACTTTTGCTCGCCCTAAAATTTCTTTAAATTCTGAATTAAAATTTTCATCTTTTTTGTATATTATTTTCAATTTAATTTCCTTTTGATAATGCACTTAAAATATTTTCAACTGCTTTATTTTCATCCCAATCTTCAACATTTATAACTATATCAGCAATATCTTTATACTCTTGTACTCTTTGATTGTATATCTCTTTTGCTTTATCAAGATCATTTAAAAGTGGTCTTTTTTTAAATTTCTTTTTTGAATTTGGTGCATTTCTTAATCCTTCTAAAATCTTTTCAAATGTTGATTCAAGATATATTATGGTACCAATTTCTTTAATATTTTCTTGTTTATAAAATCCACCACCAGTTGATATTATTGTATTTGTTAAGTTGTTTTTGCACCATTGTGAACATTTTTTTTCAAGGTTTCTAAAATATTCTTCACCCTCTTCTTCAAATATTTTTTTTATTTTTTTATTTTCAATACTCTCTATTAAATCATCTGTATCAACAGAAAAATAATCACTTTTTTTCACTAAAGCACGAGCAATTGTACCTTTACCTACGCCCATAAAACCAATAAGTATAATATTTTTATTTCTCATAATGTCGGATTTTATCAAAAAAATTCTTATAAATGGGTATAAGTTTCATAAACTGTAATTTAGATATAAATAATATTACTGCTTTTCTTTGATTACAAGTTATAATATGTTAAAATCAATGTATAAATTAAATTAAGGGATATTTATGGATTTAAATTTAAAGCAATTTTTTAATAAAATTAAAACAGAAGTTTTGGAAAAACAAGAGAAACAAAAAAGTGATCCGAAGTTTATTGAAAATCAAAGTCATTGGGTAAAATGTCCATCTTGTGAATCTTTAATGTTTTTTAAAGAGGTTGAAAACTTAAATCATGTTTGTCCGAAATGTAACTTTCATATGAGAATAGGTGCAAAAAAGAGAATTGATTTAATAGCAGATGAAGGTAGTTTTGTTGAATTTGATAGTGAATTACATCCAACTGATCCTTTGGAGTTTGTTGATAGTAAGTCTTATCAAAAGAGATTAGAAGAAGCACTTCATAAAACAGGAAAAACTTCATCTGTTGTTGGTGGAGAATGTACTATTGATGGAGTAGGTGTTCAGCTTGTAGTATTTGATTTTGCTTTTTTAGGTGGTAGTTTAGGTTCAGTTGAGGGTGAAAAAATAGTAAGAGCTTGTAACAGAGCATTAGAAAAAAAACAAGGTGTTATTATAGTAAGTGCATCTGGTGGTGCTAGGATGCAAGAATCAACTTTTAGTTTAATGCAAATGGCAAAAACAAGTGCTGCATTAAAAAGACTTGATAATGCTGGTCTACCATATATATCTATTCTTACTGATCCAACTTTTGGTGGTGTTAGTGCTTCATTTGCTTTTTTAGGTGATATTATTATGGCAGAACCAGGTGCATTAATAGGATTTGCTGGGGCAAGAGTAATTAAACAAACTATCGGAAAAGATCTCCCTGATGGATTTCAAAAGTCTGAGTTTTTATTAGAACATGGTAGTATTGATATGGTAGTTGAGAGAAATACTATGAAAAAAACTTTACATGATTTATTAAAGTTGTTTAAAAAAGAGGAATCTAAAACTAAGGATGAAGTTGCATAATAAAATATATGCACTTTTAGATTATCAAACTTTAGAAAAGTTTGATATATCTCTAAAAAAATTTTTAGAGATTATCAATTTATACGATGTTGTGTATATTCAATATCGAGATAAATTAAACCATTTAGATATTCAAAAACAAAATATACTTTTTTTAAAACAAAATACAGATATACCAATTATTATAAATGATAAATTAGAGTTGCTTGAATATTGTGATGGATTACATCTAGGACAAGAAGATTTAGAATCATTTGTAAATCTTTATAAACTTAAAAAAGAGAAAACTCTATCTTTAATAAGAAAAAAATACCCAAATAAAATACTAGGGCTATCAACACATAATGAGATAGAAATTTTAGAATCAAATAGTTTTGACTTAGATTATATAGGTCTTGGAGCATATAGATCAACAAATACAAAAAATGTTGATAATATATTAGGAGATAAAATATCTTATTTAGCTCAGATGGCTACACATCCTGTAGGTGCTATTGGGGGTGTTAAAGTAAGTGATAATATAAAAAATATATCTTACAATGTAATAGGAAGTGGGCTTCTAAAAATAACATAAATTTATAAGCAAAGACACTACTTCATTTTGTTAAAATCAATAAAAATATATTTTAGTTGGAGATACAAATGATCGTTAATATAACTTTATCAAATACTTCTTATGATATTACAATAGATAAACTCAAAACAATAACTTTAAATAAAAAGGTAGTTATTGTTACTAACCCAACAATATCAGCATTGCATTTGGATTATTTATTAGATAAAATTGATGCAAAAGATAAGAGTGTTGTTACTGTACCTGATGGTGAAGAGTATAAAACTTTAGAAACAATTGAAAATATTCTTGAACACTGTTTTAATCATAAATTAAATAGAACTTCTGTTCTTATTGCTTTTGGTGGAGGTGTTATTGGAGATATGACTGGTTTTGCGGCATCTTTGTATCAAAGGGGTATTGATTTTATTCAAATACCAACCACATTATTAAGTCAAGTTGATGCTAGTGTTGGTGGAAAAACAGGTGTTAATAATAAATTTGGAAAAAATCTAATAGGAGCATTTCATCAACCAATCGCAGTTAATATTGATCCATATTTTTTAACAACATTACCAACAAGGGAGTTTGGAGCAGGTATAGCCGAGATAGTTAAAATGGCTGTATGTTTTAAGGCTGATTTTTTTGAATGGTTGGAAAAAAATGACTTAACAAATGAAAAAAATATAAAAACAATGATTCAAAAATCAGTCGAAACAAAAGCATGGGTAGTAAGTCAAGATGAGAAAGAAAAAGGCTTAAGGGCTGCTTTAAATTATGGACATACATTTGGTCATGTTATTGAAAATGAAACAAAATACAAAAAATATTTACATGGTGAAGCAGTAGGTATTGGTATGTGTATGGCAAATGACCTATCAGTAAGATTAAATTTAATGACACAAGAACAATCTAATAGAATAAAATCATTATTAAATAAATATAATATACCTACAACATATAATATATCAAATGTAGAATCTTTTTATGAACATTTTTTCTTAGATAAGAAAAGTTTAGATAGTAAAATAAAGTTTATTTTAGCTGTTGGATTAGGTGATTGTAAAATCACTGATGATATTTTGAAAGATGATGTTATTAAGACTTTAAAAGGCTTTTAGATGCAACTCTTTTATAAAATATTATTTTTATTTATTTTTTCACTTAATTATCTATATGCAGATGATACAAAAGAAAATGTTGTATCTGATGAGGTGAAAAAACTTGAAAAAGAGTTAAAATTTATCAATGAAGAATTAAAAGACAATATATGGATAACAAGATATAATAATTATTTAACATATAGAAAAATTGAAAAAGAGCTAGCAAAAATAACAAAAGATGCAAAAAAATATGGAAAATGGAAAGGTGAAAAATATAAAGAGTTGTCTTATCAGCTCACTAATAAAATAAAAATAAAAGAGAATGAGTTGGAGTTGATTAGTGAATATAAAGACTCACCAATAGGAAGACAAATAAAACCAGCTACCATAGGAAAAACACCAGAAGTTACAAATCCTATTATAATTATAGAAGCATTAACATATATACAGTTACTTCAAGAAAATGTTGAAAACTATACTAATATAAAACTAGAACTAATAGCATTACTTCAAAAAATAAAATCAAAAATTGATATTTTAAAGAAATTATATAGTTTAAATAAAACAAAAACTATAAAAGAGGAATTAAATAAATTAAAACTTGAATTAAAAGATTTTGAGATGGTTGTAGATATTGTATCAACAACAAATGAAGTTTATAGTAGAAAAATTGTGCAAATAACACAAGAGATAAAAGATAGTATATCTGATGAGATAAGTAGAAGTGTTAAAATTATAGCTATCATAGCGTTATTATTTTTTGTATCATTTGGTGTGAAAATAGTATCAAAAAGATATATAGAAGATGAAGACAGAAATTATACTACTAATAAACTAATTAATTTTATTTTTATTGTTATAGTTGTATTTATTGTTTTATTTTCATATATAGAAAATGTATCTTATTTAGTGACAATTTTAGGTTTCGCCTCAGCAGGTATAGCTATTGCTTTAAAAGATTGGTTTATGTCTATTTTTGGATGGATGGCTATTATGACTAGTGGTGCTATTAGTGTTGGTGATAGAATAAAAGTTGTACGCGAAGGGGTAGAAGTTGTTGGTGATGTTTTAGATATATCATTATTTAAAATATCAATTAGAGAAGATGTTACAATAACTTCATATAAAACAAATAGAAGAAGTGGTAGGGTGTTTTTTATACCAAATAATTATATTTTTACAGATTTAATTGCAAATTATACTTTTGATGATTTAAGAACAGTATGGGATGGTATAGATGTATATATTACATTTGAATCCAATCATAAAAAAGCTATTGAGTTATCAAAAGATATTGTTATAAAACACTCAAAAGGTTACACTGAATTAACCAGAAAAAGACTTCAAAAAATGAGATCAAGATATGTATTAAGAAGTGCAAATCCTGATCCTAGAGTATTCTCTTTTATCGAACCTTATGGTATCGTAATATCATCTTGGTATTATACAAATTCACATGCTACTTTAGCTTTAAGAAGTGTAATAAGTATGGAGATATTAGAGGCATTTAAAGCAGCAGATGATATATATATAGCATATCCAACTCAAACATTAAGAGTATCTAATAGTACAGCAGTAGAAGCAGAAAGTTTACTACCTGGAGGAACTGCTAATGGATTATTTGATCCTCCAGTAACAGGTTGAAAAGTATGAAAAATAAAGAAAAAGTATATTTTAAAACATTTGGTTGTAGAACCAATGTTTTTGATACTCAAATAATGATGAATAAATTAAAAGATTTTGATATTGCACAAAGTGAAAATGATGCTAATATTATTGTAGTAAACTCTTGTACAGTTACAAACAGTGCTGATAGCACAGCAAGAAGTTATATAAATAGTATAAAAAAACTCCCATTAAAGCCTAGGATTGTTTTTACTGGTTGTGGTGTATGGACAAAAGGGGAAAGTTTATTTAAAGAGAATAAAATTGATGCTTTATTTGGACATAGTGAAAAAGAAAAAATTAATATACTTTTAAAAAATGAGAATAGATTCTTTCAAGCTGGTGATTTAAAACATATTGATGAAACAATAATAGAAAAAATGATTGGTAAAAGTAGAGCATTTGTTAAAATACAAGAGGGGTGTGATTTTAGATGTAGTTATTGTATTATTCCATATGTTAGAGGTGATGCAAGAAGTTATGATGAGTCTTATATATTAAATCAAATTACTAAATTAGCTAGTAATGGTTTTGGGGAGTTTATTTTAACAGGTACAAATGTTGGTTCATATGGAAAAGAGTTAGTAAAACAAGATTCTAAAGCAGGTACAAAAAAAGATAAATTATCAATACTAATAAAAAAAATATCTCAAATTAGAGGTGTAAGAAGAATACGCTTAGGTAGTGTAGAACCAGTTCAGATAACAGATGAATTTAAAGAGATTTTGGATGAACCATGGATGGGAAAACATCTACATATAGCTTTACAACATACAAGTAAAGATATGTTAAATATTATGAATAGAAGAAATAAAGTTGAAAAAGATTTAGAGCTATTTGAATTTTTAGCATCAAAAGGTTATGCATTAGGGACTGATTATATTGTTGGTCATCCAGGAGAAACTGAATCTATTTGGAAAGATGCAATAAAAAATATAAAAAAATTTCCTCTTACACATATACATAGTTTTACATATAGTAAAAGAGATGGAACACCAAGTAGTAGTATGCCAAATGAGATAAATGGAAATATAGCAAAACAAAGGCTTAAAGAATTAAATCATATTATTACAGATAAAAATAAAATCTTTAGAAAAAAACAAAATAATTTAGATGTGCTTATCGAATCATTAAAAGATGATACTTATATAGGTTATGATCAGTTTTTTAATCCAATAGAGATATCAAGTAAAACTGATTTAATAGGAGATTGGATAAAGGTTGAGAATTATGAAGTAAAGGATAAAGTTAATGTTTCAAAATTTTAATAACAATGAACAAGATGAAAAAGAGAAGCAAAACAGTATAGATAAAAATCTAAAAATGATGAGTATATCTGCTGTAGTATTAATCGTACTATTTATTTATACTACAATAAAAAGTGAAAATGCTTTAGTTGGTACTAGTTATTATGTTGGTGTTATTTTTTTATTTATATTACTTTTTTTAACATTCTTTTTGCAAAAATATAAATCTAAAATAAGAAAAGTTATACCAGATAATCGTTTTCAAAAAGAGTTAGATTCAACACTTAAAAAAAATAATAATGAACAAAATACTAAGCGAGAAGATAGCCATGGTTTGTTAATAGAATCAATAAATTCAAATGTTTCATTTAAAGATATAGCAGGAATAGATAAGATAAAAGATGAGTTGTATGAACTTGTTGATTTTATTAATAATCCAAAAAAATACCAAAAATATGGTGTTAGTTTACCTAAAGGAGTATTGTTAGTAGGACCTCCAGGTGTTGGTAAAACTTTAATTGCAAAAGCAATTGCGGGAGAGGCAGATGTTCCGTTTTTTTACCAAAGTGGTGCTAGTTTTGTACATATTTATGTAGGTATGGGTGCTAAGAGGGTTAAGGATTTGTTTTCAATTGCAAAAGCAAAGGCACCATCAATTATATTTATAGATGAGATAGATTCTGTTGGTAAAAGTAGAGGAATAGGTGCCAATGAAGAGAGGGAGTCAACCTTAAATGAACTTTTAACACAAATGGATGGCTTTGATAATAAAAGTGGTGTTATGGTTATAGCAGCTACAAATAAAATTGAAGTTTTGGATGATGCACTTTTAAGAGCAGGGCGATTTGATAGAAGAGTTTTTTTATCTTTACCAAACAAAGATGATAGATTAAAAATTTTAAATCTTTATTTAAAAGATAAGAAATATGATTTTAATCTAGAAAAATTAGCAATAGATACAAGTGGATTTAATAGTTCAGCTTTAGCTACACTAATAAATGAAGCTTTACTTAATATGATTAAAAGAGATGGAAAATCTATTTTAGAGGAAGATATAGAGAAAACAAAACAAAAAATAGAGTTTGGAACAAAACAGTTGTCACTTTTGAATAATAAAGAAAAAGAGATATTAGCTATATATCAAGCGGGGAAAGCTTTTTTTACAAAATCAAAAGTTTCACTTTTTGATAGTGGTGTTAGCAATAAAGAACTGGCCTATCCATCAAAAAGTGAATTAGAGAAAAAAATAAAAAATTACTTATCAGGTTCTGTTACATTAGAAGTATTAAAAAATGAATCATATGCTATTTTTCCAGAAGAGATTAGTGAAGCATATAAAATAGCTGACGATATGGTTAGTATCTATAAGATGGATACTAGTAGTGAAATAATTATAAATAGGGTAAGAACAAGTTTGATTACAGATATAAATTTAAATAATGAAGAAATTATTAGATTAAAAGAGCTATTGTTAAAAGATGAAGTTGTACTTTAGTGGTTTTTGCTTGGAAAATGAACAAGAGTTATTTTCACAGTATAGAGATAATACAAACTTTGTTGTAGCAGGTTTTAGTTATGGTTCAATAAAGGCAATAGAATATGCCTTAAGTACGAATGTAAGGATTGATAAAATACAACTATTTTCACCATCATATTTTAATGATAAAGATACTAAATATAAAAGAATGCAGTTAATATTTTTCAAAAAAGATAAATTGAAATATAGTTATAATTTTTTAAAAAATTGCGGTTTTAGTGAAGATATGAGTGGCAAATATTCTAAATTAGGTAAAGCTAAAGAGCTTGATGAGTTATTAAATTATAAGTGGAGTGAGGACAAATTAATAGAGATAGTTAATAAAGGTATAAATATTGAAGTATTTTTAGGAGCTAATGATTTGATTATAAATTCACAAGAGGCTTTGGAGTTTTTTAAAAAATTTGGAGAAGTTTATTATCTTAAAAACAGAGGACATATTTTACGAACCATTTAATAAGAAGGATAATTATGGATGATAAAAAAGTAGCAAAAATTGGAGTTATAACAGTAAGTGATAGAGCATCACAAGGGATATATGAGGATTTGAGCGGAAAAGCGATTATAGATACAGTAAGTGAATATTTACTGTCTAGTTGGATATCTATTTACAAAGTAATACCTGATGAACAAGAGTTAATTGAAAAAACAATTATAGATATGGTAGAAAATGAAAATTGCAGTTTAGTTCTTACTACAGGTGGAACAGGACCATCAAAAAGAGATGTGACTCCAGAAGCAACTGAAAATGTATGCGATAGAATGATGCCAGGGTTTGGTGAGCTTATGAGGACAGAATCATTAAAGTTTGTTCCAACAGCAATATTATCAAGACAAACAGCTGGACTTAGAGGTAGTAGTCTTATTGTAAATTTACCAGGAAAACCAAAATCTATAAAAGAGTGTTTAGATGCAGTTTTTCCTGCAATTCCATATTGTATAGATCTTATGGATGGTCCGTTTTTAGATTGTGATAATAATGTGATAAAAGCTTTTAGACCAAAGGTTAAATAGCTAATATATCCTATAATTTATACTATGGTATACTTTACAAATTCTTCTTTTTTCCCTACAATAAAGTATAAAATAAAATAAAATAAAATAGTAGGAAAAAACTATGGCAAATATAGATGAAACATTAGGACAACAAATATCAGAAGATATTGAAAGAGAAGAAGACCAAGTTAGTAAACAAGGTGGAGTTGGTATTAGTTTATCTGATTTTACTAGTAGTGGAGTTACTAAGAATAATGAAGAGGAAGAGAGTAATTATCAAAATTCACGAGCAGAAGAAGATAATACACAAAATGAATCTCATAGGAATGCTGAAGATGATATAGCTTCAGATGATTATAACTTTTCATCTTCAGCTATATCATCAACAGTGATAAATGACATAGATGCTTTGATTAGTGATATTGCATTACTTGATACAATGAATAGGGATATTGATATAAATCAAGATATTAATTTAGAGAATAGAGATGATTTAGAAGGCGATAGAAGAGGTTTTATTAACAATCAATCTGATAATGATGAGATAGATGCAGATGTAAATATAAATACACAAAATATTAATAATAACCAATCTAATAGTGATGAGACTGATTCACTTGCATCCACAGTTGCTTCAACAGAAGTTGATAGCACAGTATCAAATGATACCGGAACAGTAAATTTTAGTCTTACTGATATAGATACAACTGATTCAACTACCACGATATCATCAACAGAAGGTACAGTAACTATTGATGATAATGGTCAGATATCATTTGTTCCAGAAGATGGATTTACTGGTGATGCAACAGTAACAGTGGAAGTTGAAAATGAAGATGGAGAAACAGTTAGTCAAACATTTGAAATAACTGTTGAAGAAGATATTGAAGATACCGTTGTTGTATCCGAACCTGTTATTAATATAACTTTAACTGATATTGTTGATGAAGATGATGATAGTTCTGAAACTCAAGCACAATCAGGTACTGTAACAATTAATACTATTTTGGATGATGATATTATTAATGCTAATGAGTCACAAATTGATACAACATCAATATCAGGAACAGCAACAGGTGGAGATATTGAAGCAGGCGATAGTATAACTATTACTGTTAATGGCAATGAATACAACACAACAGTTCTTGAAAATGGTACATATAGTGTCGAAGTATCAACATCAGATTTAATTGAAGATTCAAGTGTAGATGTTTCTGTATCATCTACTAATGAATTTGGAAATAGTGTTGTTAGTGAATCTGCTAGAGATATTACAATTGATTTATCTGCACAAGAGGGTGTAGTGACAATTGATCCTATTTCTGATGATAATATTATAAATAGTGTTGAGTCATCTGAAACAATTACAGTTACAGGAACAGCAACAGGTGGAGATATTCAAGATGGTGATAGTGTATCATTTAATTTAAATGGGACACAATATTCAACGATAGTTGAAGATGGTAGCTGGTCTGTGGATGTTTCAGGTTCAGATTTATCTTCTGACACTAATTTTACAGTTGATGTTGTATCTACTGATAATGCAGGAAATGTAGTAACAACTTCACAAAGTAATACACATGAAGTAGACACTACAGTTGAAACACCAATTGTAACATTTGAATCAGCAGGTGATGATAATGTTTATAATGCTCAAGAAGTTGGAGATGATGGGACAATAACTGCTGAAATAAGTGTGTCAAATAATCTTGAAGTTGGTTCAATAATAAGTATAAATGGTGAAGAACAGTTAATTACTCAAGAAGATATTGAGCTTGGATCTATATCAAAAGATGTTGCTCCTGGTAGTGATGTAGTAGTTAATGTTACAGATATTGCAGGTAATACTTCAAATACAGTTATAGCAACTGCTTCTATCTCTGATACTACAGTTGGAACACCAACTGTAAGTATTGTAGATGATTTAAATGAGGATGGCGTTTATAACTCTAGTGAATTAGGTGAGGATGGAACAGTTACAGCAACCATAGGATTGCCAGATGATGCAGTAGCAGGAGATACATTAACAATTAATGGTGAATCTAAAGTATTATCAAATAGTGATATTTTTAATGGTTCAGTAGAGGCTGAAGTTGAACCAGGAACTACAATATCTATAACACTTACAGATATAGCTGGAAACACTTCAAATACAGTAAGTCTAACAGCAGCACCTTCAGATACTGAAACATTAAATACAACAAACATAACAGATGAATCAGGTGATGATGTTATAAATGCAACAGAAGTTACTAGTTCAGATATATCTGGAAATATCGAAGTTGGTTCTACAATAAATTCTCTTTCAATCACAGATGGAACAAATACTGTAACAGTAGATCCTGTAGATATTACAATAAATGCAGATGGTTCATACTCAGTAGAAAATGTAGACTTATCATCTTTAAATGATGGAACATTAACAACATCAGTAACATCAACAGATGTAGCAGGAAATAGCACAACAAGTTCAGATACAATAGAAAAAGATACAGTTTTAGATGAAGTTACAATTAATAATGTGGATTATACAGCAGATAATACACCAGTATTTACTGGTACATATGCAGACTCTGGTGTAGGAATTGACAAAATTGAAGTAACTATTGATGGTAATGTATATGATGCTAATATTAATAATGATGGAACTTGGTCAGTTGAAGCAAATAATGTTATTTCTGATGGGAATTATGAAGTTAGCGTAACTGCATATGATAATGCTGGAAATATAGCAACAACTTCAGATAGTAGTGTAGAGATTAATACAAGTGCAATTGATATTGCTAATGAAGAAATTGCTGAAGCAAACACAGCAGCAGATGAAACAACAACTGCACAAGCAACAGCAGATGCAAAAGAGATAGCAACTGATGATCTAATAACTGCAGC
>JAYEJC010000117.1:0-20876 GCA_034660335.1 Campylobacterota bacterium | reverse complement strand
TTGAAAAACTAATAAATAATATGTTAGTAGAAAGCAAATCAAATGGTTTAACACTTCAAAATAGCTCAACAAATTTATTATCCAATGTAAACACTTTAAATAACGCGTCATATGAAGCAACAATATCATTAAAAGAAACATCAGATGCATTAGAACAAATCACATCCAATATTGAGAAGAATAACTCTACAGTTGCAAAGATGGCTAATCATGGTAAAGAACTAAAAGGTTCTGTAAAACAAGGTCAAGAGTTAGCTACAAAAACTACAAGTGCAATGGATGATATAAATACAGAAGTAACTGCCATAAGCGATGCGATATCAGTGATCGATCAAATTGCATTTCAAACAAATATATTAAGTCTTAATGCAGCAGTTGAAGCTGCAACTGCAGGTGAAGCTGGAAAAGGTTTTGCTCTTGTTGCTCAAGAGGTTAGAAATCTAGCTTCAAGAAGTGCAGAAGCTGCTAATGAGATTAAAACACTAGTTCATAATGCGACAGATAAAGCAAATGACGGTAAAGCTATTTCAGATGAGATGATAGATGGATACACACACCTCAACAATAGCATCACAAAAACACTAAATCTAATATCAAATGTAGAAGAATCTTCAAAAGAGCAAC
The DNA here is from genome assembly GCA_034660335.1 of Campylobacterota bacterium. Classification (GTDB taxonomy): domain Bacteria; phylum Campylobacterota; class Campylobacteria; order Campylobacterales; family Arcobacteraceae; genus JAIOSF01. The sequence goes on along the minus strand of JAYEJC010000117.1, from coordinate 20,252 downwards.
AAAACTCTATCGAACAGATTAATGATGCTGTATCAAAACTAGATAAACAGACTCAACAAAATGCAGATGTTGCAAATCATACAAAAGAGATAGCAGTACAAACTCAAGAGATTGCTCAAACTATTATAGATGATGCAAATGAGAAAGAGTTTGTAGGTAAAGATACTGCAAAAGCTAAATTAAGCTAAAATAAACGAATAACTTCTTACAAAAACTATTTAGTATTTTTGCTAAATAGTTTTTTTATTCCCCTTGGAATTGCTATTAAGATATATACAATAAGTGTATACACAATAGGATGTTCCCAACCTAATCCATACGATGATGAGTGAGGCAATGCCATAAGATGTTCTATTGGATAACTAGTCCACTCTTTAAAATGCATACCTATTGCTAAAAATAAAAAAATTCCAATAAGTATAATCAACTCTTTTTTCATAATATTATCCTAAAAATTTAATTTGTTGGTCTCCCCATCAGGACTCGAACCTGAATCTACAGCTTAGGAGGCTATTGCTCTATCCTGTTGAGCGATGAAGAGAATATGTATAATATCAAAAAAGCCCTTGAAAAAATATCAAGGGCTTTTAATAATTTTAAAAATTAATCTTAATGATGTTCTTCATCAAGATTAAATGCTTTTGTACCAACATAATACATAAGTATACACAAACCTAATCCACCAAGACAAATAAACATCTCAGTTGCAGATGGAAAATAATCTATCCAAGTTGGTGCTAGTTGGTATTCTGTTTTTTTCAACATCATCAATGGTTTTAATTGAGTATCATGTACAAGATTGTATCTCATAAAAAATACACCTACCATACCACTTAAAGATGCCCAGAAAAACAACACAGGACTTTTTCCAAAATCTTTTAATATAATAAGCAAAGGTATAATCATAGCAAGTACAACTTCAGCTTGAAATGAAAAACTATTTAAAATATGGATTGCAGTATCAGCTTTTCCTGGAACACCACCATATATATCTGTTAACATTTTCCATGTTACAAAAAAGATTAATATTGATATTAAAAGTCCTTGAATTTTTGCAAGTCCCTCTAACATTGTTTTTACTTTTTCTGGGAATTTTAATCTATATCTAAATCCCATAATAATAAATGCAAGAAAAATACCTGTAATAAATGCTGTTAAGATAAAATATGTTGGATAAAACACACCTTGAGATATACCTCTAGTATTTAAAAATCCAAATACACCACCAAGATTTGAGTGAGCAGCAAGTCCAACTAAAAGACCAGTAAGTCCAAAAATCTTAGCTTTTTTCATATCATTATTTAATAAAAAATAAAACTCAACAATCATAAATGTTAAATATAATCCATACAAAGTACCCATCCACCAAATAGCAGATAATAAACCTGGACTTAATACATTGTAAACAAGCATAGTTACAGGATGACCTATTTCAAATATAATTACAGCAAACCCAGCAAGGATAGTTACAATAGAACCAAAAATTGCTCTTTTTGATATAAGCATATAATCTTTGAAACCAAATACATCCCCTAGTGATCCTATTATACAAAGTCCAGTAGAACTAACAACAAAGAAAATATAAACAGCAAGTAAAAGACCCCATGGGTGTTCTCTTGTGACATTATAAGCATGATGTCCATGAACTAAAAATGAATAAATACCAACAACAAATACTGCCAAAAGTCCTAATATCGCCGAAGCAATAATCATATTTGTTAATGTCTTTTCAAATGACAAAACTGATTTAAGTGAAAAATCTTCCCTAAAAGGGATATTAATAAAACCTATTTTCATAATGAACCCCTTAGTTTAAATAAAATAATTTAGGATTTGTTCCAAGATGAGTTTTTAAAGAAAAATGCTCTCTTGTTCTTAATGCTACACTAATCTCACTATCGTAATCATCAAGATCACCAAATAGTCTAACTTTTGTTGGACATGTGTTTTGACATGCTGTTGTTGTTTCACCACGAGCTATTCTTGTATCACTACAAAAATTACACTTATCAACTGTATTAGTAAATACATCTTCAACATATCTAGCATCGTATGGACAAGCTGTAATACAATATGTACATAAAATACATTTATCAGCATCTACTCTTACTACACCATTTTCATCTGTATATGTTGCATGTGTAGGACATACATCTTCACATGGTGCATCATCACATTGTTGACATTGTGATGGATAAAATGTATTTGATACAATATTTAATTTAGGGTATTCACCCTCTATTTCACCTGTACCTACCCAAATTCTATGCTTATCTGCACCTCTTAAAATACCATTTTCCTCTTTACATGCTACTTCACATGCTTTACAATTGATACAATTTTTGTAATCAAGTGCCATTCCAAATCTTGCCATAATTATACCTTTCTTATCTCGACATTAGTTTCATGCATAGCAGCTGCTCCATATACAGGCTCCATATGGTCCTCTATTACTGCATTGTCATTACCACCATTTTTAAAAGCCCAAGTTAGCTCTTCACTCTCTTCACCAAATCCATGAATAAAAAATACTTGATCAGGAGCTATTTTTTCTGTAGGATATGCTTTTAGTTGTGTTTTACCAGCTGTTGAACTAACTTCCACCATATCAGCAAAATTTATACCTTTTTGTGCAGCAATTCGTTTATTTATCCATATAAAATTTTCTGGCATTAAGTCTCTTAATTGAGCATTATTCGATGTACCACTTTGTGTAAATTGTGCATGTCTACCTGTAAGAAGTTTGAACTTCCCAGCTGGTACTTTAAACTCATATTCATCTCTCCATACAGGCATAGAATCTATACCTTTTTTTGCTAAAGATTTAATATTACACTCTATTTTTCCTGATGCAGTTTTTGGTTTTCCACCTGCTACACTATAAAATTTTTCATTTTCTGGATAATATTGATGTTCGTTTGCGGCTAATTGTTTAAAATATTTATCCATTTTTGGATAAAAGACACCATCATGATGTAATGCTTCTGCTGCACCTTTGTATTTTGATACTGCATGATGGTTTAACTCCTCTTGAGAGTGTACAAAAGGTAAAGTCAAATCAAATTCACTATAAGTTTCCTCTTCACCATCATCTTCAATTTGCTCTTGAATATCTTCATCATATTTTTTACTTATTTCAAACATAGGTTTAGATATCTTTTTTGTTAATCCTCTTAAAATATCTATAACAGGTTTTGTTTCATACATTGGGTCAATTACTTTATTTCTTACTGCAATACTAGGTTCAACACCACCAAATGTTTTAACAGGATCTGTTCTTTCAAGATATGTACACTCAGGTAATACTACATCTGCATAGATTACTGTATCACTAGGCATCGTATCTATTGTAACTACTAGATCCATCTTTTTTAACATCTGTGCAGTTTTTTCTGTATTTGGCATATTCATCATAGGATTGTGTTTATAACAAAACATACCTCTTACATTATATGGTTGCTTATCTTCTAAAAAGTGATTTCTCCATGACAACCAAGAACCTCCACCACTTACAACAGCACAATCATCATAACCAGCTTCACCAATTTTAGTATTTTCTTTTTTACCTGCAGCTCTTGATTCTGCTTTTGCATATAATGGCTCTAAGCCTTCATGAGCTTCTATATCGATTTTGTCTCCAAATACAAGTCCACCTTTACAGTCTATTGCACCATGAAGAGCTTGAAATATCGCCATTGCTCGTCTAAGTTGAAAATCATTTTTTGCGAAAGTTGATCTTCTTCCTGGGTAATATACTGCTTTTGGAGCAGCTGCTGCAAACTCTCTTGCCATCTCATAAATATCTTTTGCTTTTATACCTGTAATATTTTCTGCCCATTGCGGTGTATAATTATTTGATAATACAGACTCTTTATACTCTTCATAACCTTTGAAATATTTATCAATATATGTTTGGTTTTGTAAGTTTTCAGTAAGTGTCACATATGTCAATGCCAATACAAGAGCTAAATCTGTTCCTGGTTTTATTGCAAGCCATTTATCAGCTTTTGCTGCTGTGTTTGTAAATCTAGGATCGATACAAATCATTTTTGCACCTCTACCTTTTGTTCTTTTAAAACCATCCATTGTATCAGGTGTTACTATAGCTTCTGCTCTATTAGCACCTGCCATTATTATATATTCTGCATTTTCTAAGTCTGCTTGTGGGTAAGCACCCATAGTCACACCATAACCAGAAGCTACAGTTTGAAGACAAATTGATGCATGATTTAGCCAGTTTGATGAACCAAATGCACCAAAAAATTGTTTGAAAGTATGCTCAGCCATACCCTCTCCAGCACAAAATAACATAGAAGATCTATTGTCTTTCTCCTCTTCTAGTATTGTACTAAGTCCTGGAAATTTATCTGTACCATTTAAAATAGCTTCATAAGCTTCATCCCATGTAACTCTTTTAAACTTACCAGAACCTTTTTCACCTACTCTTATCATTGGATATTTTAATCTATCTGGATCATAAAGTGCTTGTATTCCAGCATTTCCTCTTGCACAAAGCATATTCTTTGATTTTGGGAATTTAGGGTTTGGATTTAGTTTTGTGACCACTCCATCTTCAACTCTAGCTAATGCCGCACATTTATTTACACACATCTCACATAATGTTGCTACATCATGTGCATCACCTGTTCCTGTTTTAGTATTATCATTTGAAATACTACCTGGTTTTGCAGAACTGCTATGTCCACTTCCTAAAAGATTTGAAACAGTAGTACCACCAACGATACTAAGTGCAACAGTTCCTTGAAGAAACTTTCGTCTTGAAACTTCAACTTCCATAAATTTCACTCCTTATGTATTATAACAACTTAATTAAAGCTTATAAATAAATTATAGATAAAAACATTTTATAAAAACTTATCTTATAGTATACTTTAATTGAAGTTATTTTTTTAATAGCTTTTTGTTATAGATTAATTTATTTTATAACTAAAACTAATATAAATTAATTTACTGAACAAGTCCCTTGTCCAGAACTTTTTTCTAAATTACCTGCAATAAATTGTTCTATTGATTCTTTTACTGTTGATGAGTTTTGATCAAAATACAAATCCAAACCTGCTTTAGAGAAGCCTTGAGCTGGTGAAGCACCAATACCACTTACTATTAATGCATCTGGGTTTAAATTCATTATATTTGTTACTGCATTTGCACATGCACCACCACTATGTCCTGGATTTTTGACAACCTCTACATCTGTTAAATTATTATCAACTAGTGTAATAATTGTATAAAATTTTGCTTTACCAAAATGTGCACCTCTTGCACTTAAATAACCTTGATCTTGATCTGTTGGAAATACTAATCTCATAATTTGTCCTTTTTATTTATTTTCTAAATCTATATGTAAAATCTCAAAAGTATCTTTTTGAGAATCATTTGTCACTTCTGCACTTTGTTTTATATTTACTGATAATTCATTGATGGCTATATTTATATCTTCTATACCTTTTTGTTGTTCTATAGAAGAGCTTGTAACATATTGTATTATTTCGGCCATTTTATTTACACTATCATTTAATAACTCAAAACCTGAAATCATCTGATTTGATATCTCTTTTCCATTATTTGCTTTTGATGTTGCTGCTTCTACTATATTTTTGATATCTTTTGCAGCTTCTGCTGATCTTGAAGCAAGATTTCTTACCTCTTGTGCAACGACTGCAAAACCTTTTCCTGCTTCACCTGCTGTTGCTGCTTCTACTGCTGCGTTTAGAGATAATATATTTGTTTGGAAAGATATCTGATCAATTACACTAATTGAATCATTTATCAATACAACTTGCTCATTTATTTGGTCCATAGATTCCACTGTTTTATTTGCAAGTTCTAATTCATTTTTCAATGATTTTGTTACACTATTTGTGTGATTTGACATATTTGATATATCTTTTGTATTTTGTGATATTTTCTCTGTTAAATCTTCTATTGTTTTTGTAGTTTGAGATAAACTATTTGAAGATTTATTTGTCATATCTAATATTTTTGTAGTTGAATTTGATATTTGATTTATTATATTTGATATATTTAATCTTATATTATTAACTGGATTTTCTAATATTTTTAGTTCACTTGAATCATCAATAATCAACTCTTGATCTATCTTACCATCTATTATATTTTGTAGTGTTTCTATAACAGGAGCTGATTCGGATTTCATATATGATTCTCTTTTTTCTATCTCACCTCTTTGATCTCTTAATAAAATGTAGCTTCTTATTACTTCATTATTTTCAATAATAGGTACAATATATACATAAACAGGTATAGTTTTACCACTTTTTGTAGTGATAAATGCTTCTCCATTTCCTGATCTTTTTTCAGATATAAACTTCATTGCAAGTTTACATACTTTACAATCAGGAGGATTAATAGGCCATAATATAGCAGCTGCACCATTACTATTTTTTATCTCTTGAGAAGAAAACTCAGTAATTTTAATAAAGTCATTATTAAAATGTAAAATTTTTCTATTTGGATCAATTGAAAAAAATGCAATAGGAAAAGTACTTTGAAATTGTTCAAATACTCTTACTTCGTTTTCTTGATTATTTAGTTTTTCCTTTAATATTTGATTTTCTTTTTCAAGTTCCGCTATTCTTTGTGATTTTCCAAACATTATTATCTCCTAGTTAAAATTATAATTTTAATAATTCTAACTAATACTAATTAAAAGATAACTTACATATAAGTTTATTTAAATAATATAATAAGTAAATATTATATTATTTAAAATTAATGGATAATTATATCAATATCTTCAATCATACCTTTATCAAGATTTTTATGACAAGCGAAACAATTTGATTTATCTTTTATATTTTTTTGATTATAAATATGATTTGGTATGTTTTTATGTGTCTGTCTCCAATACTTTGTTTTTGTTATAGCAAGTGGTCTACTGTTGCCATCATATTTCATAATCTTAACAGCGGCTTCCCTTTTTGAACTTTGTGCAGAATTTTCTAATAAATATTTTCTTATTATAGTTTGATCATTTTTTGATATATTTTGATCACTTATCTCTTCACCAAAATGGTTGTCAAGTCCATCCATAATTCTTGTCCATGATTTTTCAGGCAACATATAAGTTGGATAAATTTTATGACATTCACTACAATTATCATAAAAAATTTGATTTTCTAATTTATAATCTATGTATGAAAATTTGTTTTTTACAAAAGGGTTGTGTCGTCCATCTATAATAATAAAAAATACAAATATAGATAATCCAAGAATAATATAAGAAACAACATTTTTTGGTGTACAAAGTTGAGTATCTTCACCTGATGTTTTTTTGTACCCACTTACCATAGCATCGACCATATTAGTTTTATGATAAAATTGCTCAACCAATACACCAGCTATATGAACAATAGCCCAAAATACAAGTATCCATGTTGCATATATATGGATTGTTAAAACAAAATCACTATACAAATAATATTCATCATTTAATACCGATAAATACCCCTTGCTCTCTTGTATACCATAAAGTAGTAGTCCTGAAAATACAATAATAGAACCAACAAATAATACAATTAAAGTATACCAACTAGATGCTGCATTATGTCCTGCACTAATTGGTCTATATCTATTTTCAATTTTTTCTACAAAATAGTGTTTTAGTTGTGAAAAGCTTAATTTAAATGTATTAAAAGTAGCATATCTAGGTCCTATAAAACCCCATATGATTCTATATAGTAGCATTAATCCAAATATAATACCCATGGCAACATGGTAGTTTAATTTATTTTCAAAAAAAGATAGAATTAATGCTGTAGTAAAAGAAAATGCGATAAACCAATGAACCAACCTAGTACATAATGGCCACACATAAACTTTTTTTTGATTTTTGTTTTTATTCAATACAATGCCTTAAAGTAGATTTTATAATTCTGCATTATATATTAAAAAAGGTAAATATATAATAATATTTACCTTTTTTTAAGAAATTAGTAGTTAATTATTTTTTAAATAAACTATGAATATGTACTGCCATATCTTTAGTATCGTAATCATAACCTTTTTCTATAAGTTTTTGCATATTATGCTCCATAATTGCATGATCTGTACCTGATGATTGGTTTGTTCCACCACTTTTAACATCAAATAACTCTTGCTCTAGTTCTCCAATTGTTCTATCATCTAGTCTTGGTGTTTTCTTTTCAGGTTTACCTTCTGCATTTATACCATGACATTTTACACAAGATTTATTATATACTTCAGCTGAAGTTAATTTATAAGTTTTTGCTTCAACTGGTGCAGCTTTATCACCACATCCAGAAAGTGCTACCATTGCAACTGTAGAAAGTACTATTGTTGTTATTTTATTTTTTATCATTTAATCTTCTCCCTCTTTTTCTTAAGCTTTACCTGAAAGCATACCGTAAATTGTCATTGGTTTCAATAAATAAATTTTTAATAACCACCAAATATATCTCTCTTGAGTTGGATCAAGTGGAACCATTGGTGTTGGTTTTTTAGTCCAGTTAAATTCTGCTAACATTACTGTACCAATTGTAGTAATCAAAGGACATACTGTATATCCAGCATATTCTACATTTGATTTAGGTATTTTACCTTTTTCCATCATAGAGATTACATTGTTTACAACAACTTTATATTGTTTTCTAGCACTACCACCTGTTTTTCCCATAGGTACAGCAGCTATATCACCAAGTGCGAATATATTTGGATATTTAACATGTTGTAAAGTCTCTTTTGTTACAGGAACCCAACCTTTTCCAGAACCAATTTTAGAATCACCAATCTCATCTGGTGCTTTCATTGGAGGTGTTACATGTAAAAAGTCAAAGTCTACTGTTACATCTTCACTTTTAAGATCTACACCAAACTCTTCTAAATCTTCATCCCAAGCACCTTTTTCTTTCCAGTGGTGATTAAATGTAGCTTTTCCATTTTTGATACCTGTAAGATTATGAGCATAACTCCATTTTAATCCTTCTCTTTCAAATTGAGATTTGATAGCTTCATGATATTCAGGTACACCAAACATTGATGATCCATTTGGATAGAAGTGTAAATCAGCATTTGCTCTTGCATCTGCACCTGCTTCTTTTAATCTAGCATTTGTAAGATACATAATCTTTTTAGGTGCCCCACCACATTTAATTGGAGTGTTTGGATGTGTAAATACACCTTTTACTTTTTTACCACTTTTTGCTTTTGCGATAAATTTTTGCATATTTGTCCATGTAGCAGCAGAACCATCTGCACTATAAATAGATGATACACCCATCTCTGTCATAGCATCTACTGCTGCTTTATTATTACCTGAAGAGTAAAGTTCACCTATCTCTTCTAGACCTTCAATAGCACCATAATTCAAAGTAATACCAGCAGCTATAACTAAATAATCGTATGGTACTTTTGTACCTTTGTCTGTTGTTACTATATTTTTTTCAGGATCAAATTCAATTGCTTTTTCTTTGATTAGTTTTGTTCCAGATGGTACAAAATCATCTCTTTTATACACAACATCAGATTGCTCCCATAATCCAGCACCAACTAGTGTTTGACCAGGTTGATATGATACTGAAAGTTCAGATGGTTCAATAACTGTGATATCAGGATTTGATAGTTCATTTGTAAATCTAGCTGCTGTAGACATACCTGCTAAACCACCACCAACTATTACAATTTTTCCTTTTGCATCACTTGCATTTGCAACTGTAGCAGCTTGAGCTTCTGTAGCTCCACCTACCATAAATGCTGCTCCACCTAGCCCCATCATTTTCATAGCATCTCTTCTTGAGATACCTTGTTCTTTTAAGATAGAATCTAATTGCTCTAAATCTTTTTTAATATTTCTATTTTCAATCATTTAGTTTCCTTTGTTTAATTTTCAAATTACTGCAAGAAGATTATCACAAAAGAAATAATAGCTAACTTAAATTGAACAGGGGTCAAATTAATGTAATCTATAATTTTTACTTATACTAACTGCTCTATTATAATCACTTATTGTATTTAGATTTAGAAATTGTTTTTTATCAAAAAACTCTAATTCTAAAGAAGAATCACTATTTTTTATTAAATATCTCACTTTATGAATATCATTTTCAATTAATTTTTCAACTAAACTTAAAATATTTTTATTATAAACACCACATAAATAATGACTAGATATATCATCTTTTGCTATTGTAGCTGTATAGTTTTTGGATTTATTGATTAAATCTTTTATTGTTTGAGTGTGTATAAAAGGAACATCTACAGGTATTATAAATACTTTTTGTTTATCTATTTGTTTCAAAATTGATTGTAGTGCAAGCATTGGGGAAGATATTGTTTCTGTTTTATCATATATATATTCAGCTTCAAAACTACTATTTTTCTTTTTTGCTGAGATATAAACTTTAGAAAACAATTTTGAAAGTTTTTCGAATTGGTATTGAATAAGTGTATCATACCCTTTAAAAGGCAAAAGAGATTTATCTCTTTGCATTCTGCTACTTTTGCCACCCGCTAAAATAACACATGGTATATTAGTTATCTTCAATTTTATCTTTTGCTATTTCTGTAACAGTTTTTGAACTATCTTTTACAAATTGTGTAGCTGTATCAAGTTTGTTGTCTATTAGATCTTTGTTTATACCAGTTTTATCACTTATTGATGATGTTATATCACTTGCTTTATCTGGACTTATAAAATTTATTGCTATTAAAATCACAACTGCCAATACCGCTATTTTTATTATTGTTCCTATCATTATTAATCCTTAATTATTTTTTAATAATTATATCAAATCAAAACTTTAGGGTTTCCCTTAAATAATCTAAAAATAAATCATAAGCAATATTTTATAAAAATTACATATAATTCCAAATCAAAACATAAGGATAAGATAAATATGAATATATTAATTCCAGTTGATGATAGTGATATAGAAGAGGCAAAGCTTACTTTGCTTGATGATGTAAAATATTGGTTATTATTAGACTTTAACGAAGGTAAAATTATAAACTCAAATTTTTTTCAATCAAGAGATGAGATAAGTGATTGGATAGATGTAGTTATTGTTCAAAATGACAAAGAGTATGTATGGCCATTTATGGAGCAAAATATCGCTGTGCTTATGGCACCTATGCAAAGATATGTAGAAGATATTATTGAGGCTTTCTTATTTAAAGAGCTTCATGATTTTAATGTACAACAATAAAAAAGGAAAAAAATGTTTGGATTTGGAAATAGAGAGTTAAAAGAGTATGAATTAAGTCAAGAGGAATTAGATAAATTACAGTATGCAAAAATAACAACATCAAAAGGTATTATATGGATTAAACTTACTCCTGAAAACACACCAAATACAGTTGCAAATTTTTCATCACTTGCTAATGACACTTTTTATGATGGTTTAAATTTTCATAGAGTAATAGATGGATTTATGGCACAAGGTGGTTGTCCTGATGGTACAGGTGCTGGTGGTCCTGACTGGTCAATCGCATGTGAAACAAATAGTAAAGGTCAAGTACATAATAAAGGAACTCTATCTATGGCACATGCTGGACCAAATACTGGTGGAAGTCAATTTTTCATATGTTTTGTTTCATGTCCACATCTTGATGGTGGTCATACAGTTTTTGGTAATATAGAAAATAATGATGAAGATAGTTTTTCAGTTTTAGATAGTATCAAACAAGGTGATAAAATAGAAAAGATAGAGATTTTTGAATCAAGAGACTAAATAAAATAACTTTATAGCTTTATACAAAAGTAAAAATTAGATATAATATAATTTAAAATAAAGAAAAAGAGAAAAAATATGGGTCAAACAATAACAGAAAAGATTTTTAGTGAACATGTTAATGAAACAGTTTATGCAGGACAAATAGTAAGAAGTCCTATTGATATGGTTATAGGAAATGATATTACAACTCCTATTTCTATAAAAGCATTTGAAGAGAGTGGTGCTACAAAACTAGCAAATCCAGATGGATTTTCAATAGTTCTTGATCATTTTATCCCTGCAAAAGATATAGCTAGTGCAAATCAAGCTAGAATAAGTAGAGACTTTGCTGTAAAACACAATCTAAAAAACTTTTTTGATGAAAAAGATATGGGTATTGAGCATGCTCTTTTACCTGAAAAGGGTCTGGTAATTCCTGGTGATGTTATTATTGGTGCAGATTCACACACTTGTACACATGGTGCTTTAGGTGCATTTTCAACTGGTATGGGAAGTACAGATTTAGCATTTGCTATGGTCACAGGTGGAAACTGGTTTAAAGTACCTGAATCAATCAAAGTGGTATTTAGTGGAAAACCATCAGAATTTGTAACTGGGAAAGACTTGATTCTTGAAATCATTAGGATGATTGGTGTTGATGGAGCTTTATACAAAACTTTAGAGTTTACAGGTGATACAATCCAATATTTAACTATGGATGATAGATTTGCTTTATGTAATATGGCTATTGAAGCTGGAGCTAAATCTGGAATAGTAGCTTACGATGAGATAACTAAAGAGTTTTTAGATGGTAGAATTGAGGCAAATGGTAGCTTAAGAGCCGAACCAAAAATCCACTTTAGTGATGAAGATGCTTCTTATTGTCAAGTTCTCAAGATTGATGTTGCATCACTCGAACCTGTAATAGCATATCCATTTTTACCTGAAAATGGTCACTCTATGTCTGTTGCAGTAGCTGATAATATCAAAGTAGATCAAGTATTTGTAGGATCTTGTACAAATGGAAGATTAAGTGATCTTAAAGTTGCTGCACAAATTTTAGAGGGTAAGAAGTTAGCATCTCATGTAAGAATGATAGTAACTCCAGGAACTCAAAAAATACTTAGAGAAGCTACAAAACTTGGATATATAGATATGCTAGTTGATGCTGGTGCAGTTGTATCAAATCCAACTTGTGGAGCATGTTTAGGTGGATATATGGGAATTTTAGGTGATGATGAAGTTTGTATCTCTACAACAAACAGAAACTTTGTAGGTAGAATGGGAAGTCGTACTTCTAAAGTTTATTTATCTAATAGTGCAGTTGCTGCAGCATCTGGAATAAGTGGATATATAACTGATCCATCTACTATAAACTAATATAAAACTAATATAAAACTAATTTATTATAAAAAAAGGCTTCCAATTTATTGGAAGCCTTTTTTATTTATGAAATAAAAGCTATTTTTTAGAAGGAACAACCAACATATTTACATATCTACCTTCAAGTTTTGGTTCATTTTCTTTAATAGCGATATCTTCAACCATTGGCCATACTCTATTTAGTACCTCTACACCAGCAGATGGATTAGCCATCTCTCTACCTCTTAAAAATACTCTAAATTTCACATGATTACCTTTTTCAAGAAATTCAATCGCATGTTTTACTTTATAATCAATATCATTTTGTGCAATTTTAACAGATAATTTTATCTCTTTAGTTACAATAATTTTTTGATTTTTCTTTGCTTCTTTTTTCTTTTTTTCTTGTTGATATTTAAATTTTCCATAGTTCATTAGCTTTACTACAGGTGGCTTAGCAGCAGCTGCTATACAAACCAAATCCAATCCAGCTTCATCAGCAAGTGCTAATGCTTCTCTAGAACTCATTATTCCAAGTGATGCACCATCTTCACCATTACATCTTACTTCTTTAAATCTGATATCTTCATTTAATAATGTATCATCTTCTTTTTTATTGTTTTTAAAACTCAAATTTTATCCCCTGCTTGATTTTGTTTTAGCATATCTAAAAATTGTTCTTTAGACATCTCACTTCTTTCTCTTTTTCTTCTATCTCTTAATGCAACCTTAGCATTAGCAACTTCATCATCACCAACTACAACAATCATAGGTACTCGTTGTTTTTCAGCTGTTCTGATTCTTTTGTTTAAGCTATCATTTGAATTAAAAATTTCACTATCAATCTCAATCGCTTGTAACTCTTTTGCTAACTCTTTTGCGTATTCATTATGTGTATCTGCAATTGGTACAATAATCACAGCCGTTGGAGCGATACTCATTGGAAATTCACCAGCAAAATGTTCTGTCATAATACCAATAAATCTCTCAAAACTACCTAGAATAGCTCTATGAATCATAACAGGTCGCTCTTTTGTATCTTCTGAAGTTGTATAGTTTATATCAAATCGTTCAGGTAGATTCATATCTACTTGAATAGTACCACACTGCCACTTTCTTCCAATAGCATCTAGGATTTTGATATCAATTTTTGGACCATAAAATGCTCCGCCACCTTCATCTATACCATATGAGTATCCATTTTCATCTAGTGCATCTTTGATACCTTTTGTTGTAGATTCCCAAAAAGCATCATCACCAATCGCTTTTGTTGGTTTTGTTGATACTTCCATCTCATATTCAAATCCAAAGTGAGACATTAAGCTTTCAACAAATTCAATCACTTCAATAATCACAGATTTCACTTGATCTTGAGTACAAAAAATATGTGCATCATCTTGAGTAAACTCTCTTACTCTAAATAATCCATGCATAGCACCACTTAACTCATGTCTATGAACTACACCATATTCAAAAAATTTAAGAGGTAAATCTTTGTAAGAAACTAAGTCATTTTTAAATATCTCTATATGTCCAACACAGTTCATTGGTTTTAGACCATATTCCATATCATCTATAGAAGTAAAATACATATTTTCTTTGTAGTTTGCATAGTGACCAGATTTTACCCATGCTTCTGCTTTTAAAATCTCTGGAGCTCTTACTGGCTGGTAACCTCTTACTCTATGTGCTTTATATAAAAGCTGCTCTAGTTTACCTCTTAGGCGTGCCCCTGCTGGTAACCATAATGGAAGTCCAGCACCAACATCATCACTAAAAGTAAATAATTTAAGATCAGTACCTAGTCTTCGGTGGTCTCTTTTTGCAGCCTCTTCCATCATGGTATTATAATCTTTTAGCTCTTGTTTATCAAAAAATGAGATACCATATATTCTAGTAATCATCTCATTTTTTTCATCTCCACCAAGATATGCCCCTGCAACTCTAATAAGTTTAAAGTTTCTAATCATTCTTGTATTAGGCAGATGGGGTCCTCTACAAAGATCTTCAAAATCACCTTGATGATATGTTGTTAAGATATCATCTGTGATATTTTTCAGTACCATCTGTTTTAAAGGATCATGTGCAAATTTTGCATTAAAATCTTCTCTTGATATAACAGATCTAGTTATTGCTTGTTTTTTTCCAGCAAGCTCTTTCATCTTTTTTTCTATGGGTTTTAAATCATCGTCACTTAGTTGTGTATCTAATTTAAAATCATAATAAAATCCCTCTTTTACAACAGGACCTACAAAAAATTGTGCTTCTGGATACAACTCTTTAATAGCTTGAGCCATTAAATGTGCAGTTGAGTGTCTTAGTATACTTAAAGCTTCTTCTGAACTATCGGCAAATATTTTATCATTTTCATTTGCTTCTATACCTAAAGCTTCCGCTGTTTGAAGGTCGATTACTTGACCATCCTTTTTAATCCCTATGTAGTCCAATTAAGTCCTTTTCAAATATTTTTTTTAAATTAATACATTTTATCAAAGTTTAACTTTATTTAACTATATACAGATTTGAGATTTGAGATTTTTGAACTCATATTTAAAAGTAGCATATCTACAAGAATTAAGCTCATCATAGATTCACAAACAACACTTCCTCTTAAAGCGACACAAGGGTCGTGTCTCCCTTTTAGATTATAAATTTGATTTTCATTATTTGTATTTATTGTTTTTTGCTCTTTAAATATTGATGGAGTTGGTTTAAAATATATTTTTGTAATAATATCATCACCATTACTTATACCACCTAGTATTCCACCACTATGATTTGTTTCAAATCCATCTGAAGTGATTTGATCATTGTTTAAACTTCCTGTGCTTCTACTTGAATCACAACCATCACCAATCTCAACAGCTTTTACAGCATTTAGACCCATCATAGCAGATGCTATTTGACCATCAAGTTTATGATACATAGGCTCCCCTAATCCAGCTGGTACATTTGAAGCTTTTACCACAACAACTCCACCAATAGAATCATGCGAATTGAGTGCTTTTTTGATTGCCTCTTTTTGCTTCTCTTCAATATCTTTATCTAATGTAAATATTTCACTTTCTTTTGCATACTCAAAGTCATATTTATCTGATGATATTCCACCTACTTCACAAATACCACTTTGAACTTTTATATCAAGATGTTTTAAAATAAGTTTTGCAATAGCACCAGCTGCTACTCTAGCAGAAGTTTCTCTAGCACTACTTCTTCCACCACCTCTATAATCTCTAATTCCATATTTTTGAAAATATGTAAAATCAGCATGTCCTGGACGAAATAGATCTTTTACATTTGAGTAGTCACGGCTTTTTTGATTTTCATTATAAAGCACCATTGATATTGGTGTACCTGTACTTAAACCTTCAAATACACCACTTAGAATTTGAATTGTATCACTCTCTTTTCTTTGTGTTTCAAACTTTGTTTTTCCAGGTTTTCTTCTATCCATTTCACTTTGAATAAAATCAAGATCAATTTCAACTCCAGCAGGTACCCCATCAACTATGCAACCAAGTGCTACGCCATGGGATTCACCAAAAGTAGTGAATTTAAATCTTTCTCCAAAACTATTCATCTATCTACCCTCTAATTTATTTAAAACAATTTTTGCAGCTGCTTGTTGAGCTAGTTTTTTACTTTTTCCTTTTGCTGTAGCGTAATGCTTATCATTTATCCATAGACTTAGTTCAAACTCTTTTTCATGATCAGGACCAATTGCAGATTCTAGTTTATAAACAGGAATTGCACCAAATTTTGCTTGTGTTACCTCTTGTAGTGCAGTTTTATAATCACTAAATAACTCTGTTAGATTTATCTCTTCATAGTTCTCATCTAATAGCTTTAAAATCATTGGTTTTAGTGTTTCAAGTCCAGACTCTATATAAATAGCACCCATAATTGCTTCAAATGCATCACTTAATATAGAAGCTTTTTTTCTACCTTGATTTCTCTCTTCAGCATCAGAAAGATATATATATTCACCTAGGTCTATAGCAATTGCAAGTTTTGTAAAACCTTTTTCATTTACTAAACTCGCTCGTATTTTAGAAAGCTCACCCTCATTTGATGATGGAAACTTCATAAATAAAAATTCACCCACAATTAGATTTAAAACCGCATCACCTAAAAACTCTAATCTTTCATTGTTATAAACTTTTTTGTAACTTTTATGTGTAAGTGCTTCGATTATCAGGTCTTTATTTTTAAACTGATAACCCAAGCACTTTTCTAATTCATTGTATTTTTTCATTTTTTACCTTTAGTATCTTTTTTCACTATTATTGTATCTAAAATTACTATAAATTTCCAGTATAATCCTATATTAAGTTTTATTTAAGATTAAGAAGAAATTACGCGTAATTTGATGAGTTATAGCAATATATTAACTAATCTTTATTTTGGAAATAGATAATAAGTAGTTAATTACCAGTACTATTTCCTTTAATCTTAAATAAAACTTATTAGTGGATTGAACTAAAAAATTTCTATCTTTATCAATGAGTAATTAAAATTTAGGTAAAATCACACTAATTATATATAAGGAATCTAAATGGACTTTTTTACAAATCCAAATGTTATATTTTATCTACTAGCTTATTTAGTTGGTTCAATTCCGTTTGGTTTATTATTGGCCAAACAATTTGCAGGTGTAAATGTACAAGAATCAGGAAGTAAAAGTATTGGTGCTACAAATGTTTTAAGAGTAGTAAAACAAACAAATCCAGCTTTAGCAAAAAAACTAGGTGTAGCAACAGTCCTACTCGATGCACTAAAAGGTGCTTTAGTTATTTTGATTGCTATGATGTTTGATATCTCAAATGAAACATTATGGGCGATAGCTGTTCTTAGTGTAGTTGGGCATTGTTATAGTGTATATCTTAATTTTGAAGGTGGAAAAGGTGTTGCTACTGCACTTGGTGTATTTTTGGTTCTTATTCCTATACCTACAATTATAGGTGCATTGGTTTGGGCTTTTTGTGCTAAAGTATTAAAAATATCATCACTATCTTCATTATTAGGTTTATTTGGTGTTGTTATATCTGCTGTTTTATTAAACAATGGACTAGAAGTAGGTTCAAACGCACCTATGTATTTCATAGCATTTATAATTATTTATAAACATATACCAAATCTTGTAAGACTTGTAAAAGGTGAAGAGGGAAAGGTTATCTAAATCATGAGAGTTTATATTAAACAACTCTCTTTTAATACTATTATAGGAATTTTACCTTTTGAAAGAGTGACAAAACAAAAAGTTTTCGTTGATATCTCTTTTGATTATAAGTTTACAAAATCAAATAATGAGTTTATAGATTATAGTATAGTAGTAAATCTAGTAAAACAAATAATGAAAAAAAAGAAGTTTAAGCTTATAGAAGATGCTATTTTGGTTCTTGAAAAGAGACTAAAAAAAGAGTTTAAACTATCAAATTTATATATTCAAATCACAAAACCAGATATATTAAAAGATTGTATAGTAAGTGTTTCAAACTAAGTAACACCAAATAAGAAAACATAAAGTTAAGAAAACTAGATGAGTGCTAGTGGTTTAAAAGCTCTGTGCAGGTTTACCCCTGTAAATCAAATAGAGATTTTAAATCAATAGTGCTTATATAGTTTTGCTATTCACATGGTATTAGTTCGATTGTGAATTTAGCACCCTTATATTCTACACCATCTATTGTAGTCATTACATTTTCTACACTTAAGTTTCCATCAATTTTCTCAATAATATTTTTTGACATATCAAGACCTATTCCTGTACCTTTATCCTCATCTTTAGTAGTGAAATAAGCATCAAATATATTATTAATAATATTATCAGGTATACCTCCAGCGCAATCAGTTATTGTTAAATAAGCTCTATTATCTTTATTATAAGTTTTAATAAATATATCTTTTTTATCTGGATCTAATTCAAGTATTGCATCTCTTGCATTATTTAGAATATTTATAATTACTTGATTTAACTCATTTGGATAACCTGTAGCGTGTACATTTTCTTCTAAGTCTGTATGTATATTGATTTTTTGAATCTCATATATTTTACCTACAAGTTTTAATACATCTTTGATACACATATCTATGTTAAAACAAGATTTAGGATGTGTCTTAAAAAAATCTCTAAAATCATTCATTGTTGTATTCATATATTCTATTTGAGCTGTTATACTTTGTGTTTGTTTTGATAATAAAGTTTTATCAAAATCATCCATTATTATATGCATATCAACAGCACTATTTGCTATAGATATAGTATTTAGAGGTTGTTTCCACTGATGAATAATAGCTCCCATCATCTCACCCATCGCTGCTGTTCTATTTTGTGCTATTAACTGCTTCTCTTTTTGAGTGTTTTTTTCCACCTCTGCTTTTACTTTTGCATCCAGTATATCATTGGCACCTAATAGTTCAGTCTCTCTTCGTATTAAAATTATAGAATAATAAACAACTAGTAAAAATAAAGCTCCTGCAATAAAAAGAAGGATATCATCTCTCATTTGCTTATTTGCAAAAAAATCTTCCTCTAGTGGTGTTATAACTTCAAGCACCCCTCTTTTATCACCAAGCTTCCAAAATCCCTCTTTCCATGTTCTATCTTTATGATTGTTGTGACAACTCACACAAGAGCTATCAGTCATATAATCAGCAACAGCAACCCTTAAAACTGGTTTGCCATCTATAGTATCTCTTTTTATCCACATACCACTATCATGGTCTTCTACATAGTTTAATGCTTCTTTTTCAAGCTCAGTTAAAACTCTTCCAACTTTTGGTTTAAATGGATATTTGCTATAAAAATGAAATGTAAGTCCAGTATTATCACTATATATTTTACTTAGATCATGAATAGTTGAAGTTGGAAAAGGTAGTTTTCCATTTGTACCTTGATGATCATAATCAAACTTAATATTTGGAGCATACTTTTCCATATCCTTTACAACGCTATCAACATAATAAGCTCTATTTAGTTTTATTTGCTCTACAGTATTTACTGAGTTTCTTACTACTGTATTTATTATATTTTGCTCTGTGACTTTTGGAATATAAACAAATAATATCCCTATAATTACCATTGCCATTAATACAACAGATAAAATAATTTTACTTTTTAATATAATTTTTATCAATATATTCTCCTATATAAGATCTATAAAATCACTTTTATAAATA
>JAYEJC010000116.1:0-6198 GCA_034660335.1 Campylobacterota bacterium | reverse complement strand
AACTATTGAATAATAATTATTTATTTATCAACTAAAAAAGCCCAAGGTTTACTTGGGCTTTTTTGATTATAAAACTTTTAAAATATCATATTATTTATTGTGACATTTTTTTAATCATCCTATAATTTAGATGTTGCTCTACACTATTCAGATTTAATATAGCATGATTTATATATAATCTACTTATTAATTTTAAAAGGAAAAACAAAGATATGTTTAAAAGATTAAATATTTTATTTATATTGATTTTGCCAATATATCTATATGCAACACCAAATTGGTTTTATAATATACCATCCAAAAGTTACGAAATAGTAGGATATGGAGTAGATGAAAATTTACAAATAGCTAGAGATATAGCAAAAGCAGAAATATCAAAAACTATTAAAATAAATATATCATCAAATACAAACTTAAACAAATCCATAATAGATGGAAACTATAATAAAACTCACTTAAGTAAAATATCAACATCCACAAATGCTACTTTACAAGGGATAAAAATAGTAAAAGAGGAATTCATAGATGATAAATGGTTCGTATTGGCTATATATGACAATAGAACGCTAATTCAAAAAATAAATATAAAACATCCAAAATTTAAAGAATCAAATTTAAAAGATATTCAGAATCTTAAAATGATACGAAAAGATAATAGCTGGTATCTTAAAATAAAAAATGATTTGTATTTATTAAACAATCAAAACTTTCAACAAATATTTTCAAATATTGAACATAAAGATTTAATTTTTCAATCAAATAAATCAATATATAAATCACAAGAACAAATGCAGTTTAAGATAACTGCACCAAACAAAGGGTATGTTTCTATTTTATATAGTGAGTCAAATGGAAAAGTTGGAGTAGTTTTAGCCAATAAAAATATAAATAAAGAGTTAATCTATCCAAAACAAAATGATGAAAACCAACTTATAGCTTATAATCCAACTAAAAATACTATAGTAGAACTATATATAGCTGTATATTCAAAAGATAAATTAGATTTGCAAGAGTTTGAAAATATAAGTGAAAATATACTTGATGAGTCTAATTATAATTTTGATAAACTATTAGATATAATAAAAAACAATAAGTTTTCAAGTATAAAGTTGAAGATAAGGAAATAAAAATGACAGCTAAAATGATAAGATTTGATGATGAATATGCTTTTCTCGTTCCCATCGTCCCCGATGGGAATGCATATAAGAGTAGATAGAGAATAAAAGTAAATTAAAATATAAGTATGAATTCCCATGCTGGAGCATGGGAACAAGAAAAATTACATCGGAACTCACGACTTTAGTCTGGGCATATTGGCAGTCGCAACTAAAGTTGCGATTCCGAAAAGCTTGGAACGCCGACTTTAGTCGGGGCGTAATGAAATATTTTTAGTTTATTTCCCATTCTGGAGCATAGGAACTAAAAAAAGAAAGGATAAGAAAATATGAAAAAATTACCCATAGGAAAATCAACACTAAGAAACATCATAGAAGATGATTATCTCTATATCGACAAAACAAAAATAGCACTTGACCTTATAAATGGTGATGGGGATTATTACTTCTTATCTCGTCCTAGGAGATTTGGAAAGTCGCTTTTTCTTGATACCTTAAGAACTATTTTTGATACAGATGATAGTGACAAAGAGATATTTAAAGATTTATATATCTATGATAACTATAAGTTTGAGAAGTACCCAATAGTAAGGATAAGTTTTGGAAATGGTGCAGGTAAAACAAAAGAGGATTATGAACAAAAGGTATATGAGATACTTCAAGATTGTCAAAAAGATTTGGATATAGTTTGTGATACAAACCTATCTTCTAGTGGGTGTTTTAAAAATCTTATAAGAAAAGCGTATGAAAAATACAATAAAAAGGTGGTGATACTAGTAGATGAATACGATAAACCGATTTTAGATAATATAGAAGACAATAGTACAGCAAAACTTATGCGAGAGGAGCTAAAAACTTTTTATAGTGTCATCAAAGAGAGTGATGAATACTTGAAGTTTGTATTTATCACAGGTGTTAGTAAGTTTTCTAAAGTGAGTTTGTTTTCTGGGCTTAATAATATCTATGATATAACTTTGACAAAAAAGTATGCAACTATATGTGGATATACTCAAAACGATGTAGAGACCTCTTTTAAAAATCATCTAGTAGATGTAGATATGGAAAAACTAAAACATTGGTACAACGGATACAAGTTTTTAGGAGAGGGGGTATATAACCCTTTTGATATACTTCTTTTTATATCCAATGAATTTGAATATAGAAACTATTGGTTTTCTACAGCAACACCTACATTTCTTCTAAAGCTTATAGAAAAAAACAACTACTTCCTACCAAGCTTAGAAAATATAATCAAAGATGAGATGATGCTAAATAGCTTCGATGTAGACTATATAGAGCTTGAGACTCTGATGTGGCAGACAGGATATCTGACTATATCAAAAGTGAGTGAAAACTACGATGGTACACCAAAATACCATTTAGATATACCAAATCAAGAGGTCAAAATATCTATCATGGGTAGTATCGCTGACTTTTTAAGTAAGATACCACAGCCAATGCAGATAAAAAACAATATATATGAAGCACTTATAAATCAAAACTTTGAAAATCTTCAAAAAAGTATCGTATCACTTTTTGCTTCAATACCTTACAATCTTTTTACAAACAACAAGATGTATGAGTATGAGGGGTACTATGTAAGTGTGTTTTACTCATATATCAAAGCTTTGGGGATAGAACTTATAGGGGAAGATACCACAAACAAAGGTCGAATTGATCTAACTATAAAGATGCCAAATAGCATATATATAGTGGAGTTCAAAGTAGATGGTACAGATGCATTAGAGCAAATAAAAGATAAAAAGTACCATGAGAAATACCTAAGTGAAAACCTACCTATATATCTTGTAGGCTTAGAGTTTGAAACAAAAGAAAAAAATATAAAAAATCTAGAGTATGAGGAGATAAGATGATTGCTCGCTCCCATCGTCCTGAGACTGTGAAATAACTCATATTCATAGTTTCAAATCAATGTGTAAAATAAAAAATAAATCATTTCGGAACCCACGACTTTAGTCTGGGCATATTAACAGTCTGGACTAAAGTCCAGATTCCGAAAAGCTTGGAACGCCGACTTCAGTCGGGGCGTAATGAAATAATTTTAGGTTATAACTATGATTTAAACATATAGTCAAACATTGTATTAGCCCAATCATATTGGGCTTTTGCATTTGCTAGACCCTCATTACCTCTCCACTCTTCACTTGTTTTAGGGGTAGCAAATCCAAATCTTTTTGTTTTTTTATTGTAAGCATATTGTGAGTTTACAAATATAGCTCTCTCAGGTGTCATAGAAACAGCTGAAAAACAAAGTGTAGTTGGTGATTGCCAAAGTGGGGCTTGTTTTTTATTGATCTTATTTGCAATTCCTATTGCAACATAGACCCCCTCGGTACTAGCAGTATTTCCTGATTTTGAAAATCCCATAGGTCTTGCATCACCAGAAATATAGATATTTGGATTACCTATCACTTCATAAGTGAGTTGATTTATATTACCCTCCATCTTATTAAAAACGGTATCTTTTGCAATACCAAGTTTTTCTAATATTTTGGCACCTCTTACAGCTGGATAAAAAGATGCATCATCAAAATAAAACTCTTCAAATTCAGTTTCAATATATTTATCTTCTAAATCTATAGTTTCTATTTTTGAGTTAGGGTGATAGCTTATATAATCTTTGTATAACTCATTAAATGCACTATGAAATCCCTCCTCTTTTATTGTTATGTCATTATTCTCATCAAGTAAAAGAATTTTTGCTTTTAGATTTTTTGTTTTAAAATAATCAGCAACCAAACAGGCTCTTTCATAAGGTGCTGGCAGACATCTATAATTACCTTTTGGTACTGTCATAACAAAATTACCACCTTTGAAATTTTTAATTTTATTTTTTAGTGTTTGATGTTCACTAGCACTTTTATATCCTGCTGGATACTCCTGTCTCAATCTATTTTCAAGAGCTATATCATTTGTTATTTGCGAATAATCATAATCAATACCAGGTGCAAAAACAATGTAGTCATATTGGATATCACCATTACTAGTGTGTAATATATTGTTTTTTTTATCTAAATCAATTGCTGTAGCATTAAAATATATATAATTATTTTCCCTAGCTGCTTGTAAATAATCATGAGTGATATAATCCAAACTTACTCTATTTACAAGCCATAAATTGCTCATAGGGCAAGATACAAACTGATCTTTTTGTTCTACTAGTATCACTTGAGTATCAGGAGAATAGATTTTTATATTTTTAGCAACTGATAATCCAGACCAACCACCACCTACAATAACAACTCTATGATTTATTTTATCCTCTAATGGTGCTTTATTTGATGATATAGTTTTTGTACTTTCTTTTTTCGTAGGAAGTTCTTTTGAATAAGCTGTTACAATAGTTGCCGTAGCTAAGGCTCCTGTATATTTGATTGCATCTCTTCTTGATAATGACATATTTATGCTCCTATAATATATTTAAAACATAAAATACCATTAAGTTACTTATGCTATCATAAGGTTATATTATAATTAAATAAAAGGTTAAAATAGAATGAAAAGATTAATAAAAGTTTGGGTACTTATTTCAATAGTTTGTACATTTTCAATTGCAAAAGATTTAAATATAAATAGTATTTTGAATGAAGCTACAAAATCAAATAAAAAAGTGATGTTTTTCTTTCATATACCACATTGTCCATATTGTGATAGAATGTTAAATAATAATTTTAAAGATAAAAATATTTTAGATGAGATAAATAAATCATTTATTTTAGTTGATATCTATACAGCCGATAAGGGAAAAGTTAGTTTTAATGATTTTAAAGGCACAAGAAAAAACTTTGCTAGTTATCTTGAAGCGAATGTTGTACCAGCTACTTTATTTATGAATAATGATGGGCAAATAATACATAAGGCAATGGGTTATAGAAATAAAGATGAGTATATTACTGAGATAAAGTATGTATCTACTGATAGTTATACAAGAGTTGATTTAGAAAAATTTATAGAAGAGTTGGAATTTGCTGATTATGATGAATAGTATACATTTTGAAAAAGCACAAGAAGTTGATGATATAGCAGGTGTTATAAAAGATATATTTGATATTGATTTAGATATATCTGGTGGATGGGGTTATGATTATAATAACCCTTTGGTTGTGAATAGTTTAGATATAACAATTGATCAATTTCTTCATATGTTTTCAACTATGAGAGCAAATATTGAGATGAATTTGTTGTTAGATGATGAAAATAGATATGGTGGTATAAATGCTACTTTTTTAGAAGCAAAAAAGTTAGTTTTAGATAATAATACATTTGATGTTGTTACTTATAAAATATCTGCAATAAAAGAGAAAAAATATGCTGAATTTATAAAAGAATATAAAGATGGTTATGGCAAAAAAGAGTTTGATATTACAAAACATTTTGAAAATAGGCAAAAATATACAATATCCAGAGAAGTGGATTATTGGTTTTTAGGGTTAGAAGAATGTCAAATAAAAGGGTAGTGGGTAGAGTTTTAAAGTTATTTATATCTAAGTTAGATAAAAGAAAAAACTTAGAAAAAATAGAACTTGATAGCAAAGGTGTTATTGGTGATAAATTTTATGGTCAAGACCCAGATAGATTAGTTTTATTATCATCTAAATCAAGTTATATATTATCATTAAATAACAATATAGATATTAAATTTGGTGATTTAGGTGAAAATATATTGATCGATTATAATCCTTATAGTTTAGAAATAGGTGAACAAATCAAAATAGGTGATGTTGTTTTTGAGATATCACAAGCCTGTACTTTATGTAAAAGTTTATCAAAAATAGATAATAAGCTTCCAAAACTTTTAAAAAATGATAGAGGTGTTTTTTTAAAAGTGATTAGAAGTGGAACTACAAAAGAAAATGAGTTAGTTTATTTAATAAACTAACTTATGTTTAATTTTTTGGTACTACTTATCTACTTTGTGTTCTTCTTGTAGAGTTTGAGGAGTGTCTTCTTGATGAACTAGAACTTCCACCACCATGTTCATTTCTTGAAGAGTTTGATCTTCCTCTTCCTGAATTATTATCTCTACTTTGACCTTGACCTCTAGAGTTTCCTCCCCTATTTC
>JAYEJC010000115.1:0-21261 GCA_034660335.1 Campylobacterota bacterium | reverse complement strand
CATCTAATATAATAACTATTATTTTGTGTTACTTATTTGTTATATACCAAATATATGTTATTGTTTCATCTTTGAAAGAGATATAAGGAACAATTACATTGATACAACTTACAAACATATCGAAAAGATTTGGCTCTCAAGAGCTTTTTTCAAATTTGGATTTTAGATTAAACTCTGGTAACAAAGTGGGTCTAGTAGGACGAAATGGTAGTGGAAAATCTACTTTATTTAAACTAATTCTTGGTGAAGAGACCCCTGAAGATGGAAAGATATCTATACCAAAAGGGTATAAAATCGGTGCATTAAAACAGCATCTTATTTTCACAGAACCAACACTTAGTGCAGAAGCAGCACTTGCTCTTGATGAAGAGGATAGATTTAATACATATAAAGTTGAAAAAATACTTTTTGGACTAGGATTTACACAAGAAGATTTAGATAAAGACCCCCTATCCTTTTCAGGTGGATATCAAATCAGAATAAATCTTGCAAAGCTACTAGTAACCGAACCAAACCTCTTACTTCTCGATGAGCCTACAAACTACCTTGATATCTTATCTTTACGATGGTTAAAAACATTTTTAAGAGCCTTTGATGGCGAAGTGATCATCATCACTCATGATAGAAATTTTATGGATAGTATATCTACTCACACTATGGGACTAGTACGAAAAGGGCTTCATTTTATACCTGGAGATACACATAAATTTTATACCCAACTTAAAAATGATGAAGAACTATACGCCAAACAAAAAATATCACAAGACAAAAAAAGAAAAGAGCTAGAGGAGTTCATAGCCAAAAACAAAGCCAGAGCCTCAACAGCAGCACAAGCACAATCAAAAGTAAAACTTCTAGAAAAGATGGAAGATATGGAGGATTTATCAAGTGAAAATAGCTTGAGTTTTGATTTTAACTTTAAAAATACTCCAGCAAAAGTTTTACTTGATGTCAAGGATTTAAGCTTTGGGTATAGTGCTGACAATATCCTTTTCAAAGATATATCATTTGCTTTAGCAAAAGGTGAAAAGCTAGGTATCATAGGAAAAAATGGGAAAGGAAAATCAACACTTCTAAATACAATAGCAGGAGAACTCAAACAGCTAAGTGGCGATATAAACTTTCATCTATCTACAACATTTGGACACTTTGAACAAACAAATATAGATCATCTTAATCCGAAAAATAGTGTCATAGATGAGATATATGTACCAAATCCAAAGTTACCAATAGCACAAGTTCGTGGTATTTGTGGCTCTATGATGTTTAGTGGAGATAGTGTAGACAAAAAAATATCCCTACTCTCTGGTGGTGAAAAAAGTCGCGTTATGCTTGGTCAGATTTTAGCAAAAGATGTAAATCTACTCTTTTTAGATGAGCCTACAAATCACCTTGATATGGACTCTATAGATGCACTAATAGATGCGATAAATAGATTTGAGGGAAGTGCTATAATTGTAACACATAGTGAAGAGCTTTTGAGAAAAACTTGTGATAGACTTATTGTATTTGCCAAAGATGGAGCTGATTATTTCAATGGAAATTATGATGAGTTTCTTGAAAAAATTGGTTGGGAAGAAGAGGAAACTACTGAAGTAGTAAAAACAGAACCAAAAATCAATAAAAAAGAGAATAAAAAACTAAGAAGTCAGCTAATAAATGAAAGAAGTAAACTAAGCTCTCCTCTAAAAAAAGAGGTCGAAAAACTAGAAAATAAGATTATAAAGCTAGAAGAGTTAGTTGAATGTGAGCAAAAAAATCTAATAGAAGCTTCAAATAAAGGTGATAATAGTAAAGTAATAGAACTCTCAAGTATAGTGATAAAATCAGAAAAAGAGATAGAGGAAAAATTTGAACTATTAGAAGAGACTCAAAATAAACTTGATGAAATTTTACAAGAGTATGAAACAAAACTAAATGATATCACACTATAGGTTTTGAGATGTTAGATTATATTAAAAATATCTCTATTTTATATATAGAAGATGAAAAAGATATCTTGGATTATGTATCTGTATCACTAAAAAAATATTTCAAAAATGTTTATGGTGCAAATGATGGTGAAGATGGTATCTTAAAATACAAACAATACAAACCAGATATCATCATATCAGATATACAAATGCCTAAAAAAAATGGTGTAGATTTAGTAAAATATATAAGAGATATAGACAAAGATACACCAATAGTGATGCTAACAGCTCAACAAGATAAAGATGAATTAATCGAACTTATCAATCTAAATATCAATTCATATATCTTAAAACCAATAAAACAAGAGGTGTTAATAAAATCAATAGTTGATATATTTATTCCAAATTACCAAATACAACTAAATGAAAATATATATTTGGATATGAAAGAATCAAAGTTTATAACAAAGCAAACACAAATATTATTAAAACCAAAAGAGATACTTTTTTTATCACTACTTTATAAAAACAAAAAATCAACAACCACATACGAACAGATAGAATATATAATTTGGAAAGATAAAATAATGACTCAAAATGCACTTAAGACATTTATCAAAGAGCTTAGACACAAACTACCAGAAAATATTATAAAAAATGTTTCAAGAGTTGGTTATATTTTAGATATTAGATAAAAACCACACTTTTTACACACTTTTCTTTGATATTATTTCATTAATACTAAAAATCAAGGAAACTATATGCTAGGACTTATAGATAATATTAAAATAAAAAACAAGATACTCATCATAACATTTTTTACTATCTTTTATTTGGTTTTATTTGCTATAGGTAGTTACCTCTTTTCATCAAAAATACAAACAAACTTTCAGCATATGAACAAAGATGAACTATGGGTCAAAAATACCTCTCAAGATATCTCAACATATATATACAAACTAAACAATCTAATAACAAAAAGTGCCTTAGCAGAAGAGATAGATGCAAAAGTGTTAGATAAACTAAATGATTATAATGAAGATATATTAATAAATCTTAATCTTTTGATCAAATACTCAAATCAAACAGATGATAAAAAGCTACTAGAACTTGTATCTATGATAAAAAAACGATATTTGCTTTTTTATACTATGGCAAAGAACTTAAAAGAGGAGTTTGAGGGTGATTTTGATGATGGTATTGATTCTGTATTAGGTATGGATGCTATATCAACCAAAATGAATCAAGAGATAGATAGTTTGTTGATGAAATCTGAAAAAAACTTCATATATAGAATGGGATCAGTACAAGAGATAATAAATATATCTATCCAAACAACAAATATAGTTGCTCTTTTTGCTATATTTTTATTTGTACTATGTACATGGCTTTTTATAAAATCTATATTAAAATCACTAAATACACTTAGCGATGGGGTAATAGACCTAGCAAGTGGAACTGAACTAAAAAACATACCTATACAATCAAATGACGAAGTTGGACAAATAGCAACTAACTTCAATAAATACTTAAATAAAATAGCAAATGGTCAAAAGCAAGATAAGCTTTTAATAGAAAATGCAAAAGAGGTTATAGAGAAGGTAAAAGTTGGAATCTATGATGAAACAATAGATAAAACAACATCAAATCACTCTTTAGAAGAGTTTAAAATAAGTGTAAATGAGATGATAAACACTACAAAAGAACACTTCATAAGTGTAAATAAAATACTAGAAACATATGCAAAGCTTGATTATAGAGACAATCTAAATCTAAACAATATCGCAAAAGATGGAGTATTTGATGTGTTGGTCACAGATATAAATATCTTAAAAGATACTATTACAGATATGTTAGTTGATAATAAAACAAATGGTATAACACTACAAGATAACTCAAATACACTTTTATCAAATGTAAATAAACTAAACGATGCTTCAAATCAAGCTTCAGACTCTTTGGAAGATACATCCACATCACTAGAGCAGATAACAACAAATATATCATCAAACAATAAAAATATAGTAAAAATGTCACAATACGCAAATGAGGTAACAACATCTGTATCAAGTGGTCAAAACCTAGCATCACAAACTACAACAGCTATGGATGAGATAAACAACGAAGTAACAGCTATCAATGAAGCAATAAGTGTAATAGACCAAATAGCATTCCAAACAAATATTCTAAGTCTAAACGCTGCAGTAGAAGCAGCAACAGCAGGTGAAGCTGGAAAAGGGTTCGCCGTAGTTGCACAAGAGGTAAGAAACTTAGCATCAAGATCAGCAGAAGCTGCAAATGAGATAAAAACACTTGTATCAAACGCTCAAGATAAAGCAAACTTCGGTAAAACAATATCTGATAAGATGATAGATGGATATACTCAATTAAATGATAGTATTGTAAAAACAATAGACCTGATATCAGATATAGAATCATCTTCATTAAAGCAACAAAATGAGATAGAACAGATAAATAATATGGTATCACAACTAGATACACAAACAAAAAATAATTTAACAATAGCAAACAAAACTCAAGAGGTAGCACTAAGTACATCAAGTATGGCAAATCATATAGTAAACGATGCTAATACCAAAGAGTTTAATGGTAAATAAATTTTATAAAAGGATAAAAATGAAAAAATTAATTGTAGCATTTATGTTGCTTTTTTCAATCAATAGCTTTGCTAGTGAGGGTAAAAATCTAGCAAAAGAGTTGGGACTTAGTGCTTCATCAAAAGCATCAGTTCAATGGAAAAGAGTATTTAAAAAAGCAAAAAAAATGAAAAAATACGGCATAGATGTTTTAAGTGAGAGTCAAAAAGCTTCACTAAAAGATTATTTAATGAACCATGCAGCAGATTCAGATACACCTGAAGCAGCTGGTATCTAAAGGGGAAAAGATGAATAAAAAAATATTATTAAGTACAATTACAAGTTTGGCTATCTGCTCTACTGCTTTAAATGCAATAAGTTTAGATGAAGAGATAAAGCAATTAAAACAAACAATACAACAACAACAGATTCAAATAGATGAATTAAAATCATCAACAGAAGATATAGATGAGATAGATGAGAGACTAGAAGAGGTTGAAATAAGAAGTTTTACAGATAAGATAAATCTAGGTCTTGGTATGAGAGTAGAGATGAATAACTATTCAAATACTTATGCTAATGGCACTTCTTATGATGCAAATGAGATATATAGAACAAAACTAAATATCAATATGAAATCAAAAATATCAGATAATCTAAAATTTTCTGGTAAATTATCTATGTATAAAAACTGGGGAGATTCAACTGCTAGAAATACAAACTACGACTCAATGCAAGGTAGAAAACCTGATAGCAATGCATTATATGTAGAAAGAGCATATCTTGACTGGACACTAAATCCAAACAGTACAGTACCTGTAACACTTACAATGGGTAGACAGCCAAGTAGTGATGGTCCAAGTTATCAAATCAAAGAGGATACATCTAGAAAAGGTACATATGATGCACTAGCTGCTGATGGGGCTGCTGATGGTTTGGTTTTGACAGCAAACTTAAATAAAATCTCAAAAGGGACATCACTAAGACTAGCTTATGGTACACCAAATGTACTTGATAATGAAGCATATACAAGTGAGCAAATGAACTACAATGGTAAAGATAAGGATAGTTTTGAAAACACTAAAGTATTGGGTCTATTTGTAGATCAAACTATCTCTAGCTTTGATTTTGAAAACTTAATCCAAGCATACTATATGGATGCATCAAATATGAATGCAAATCCACAAGTACTAGATATAGACTCTTCAAGTACTACATTTATGCAAAATCAAGATATCAATGTAGGGGATTTTGCTCTTAGTGGATTTATGATTGAGGGATCTAAGATATCAAATAAATTTGATGCATTTTTTCACTATTCAAGAAGTGAAGCCAAACCAAATGGAGAGCTTGCATATCTAGGAAGCATGGGGAGTCATGGACTTCTTACAAGTATAGATGGTGATACAAGTATAAAATCAGGTGATGCTATATGGCTAGGTACAAGATACCATATAAACAAAAAATATAAAATAGGTTTAGAATACAACAAAGGTAGTCAAAACTGGTTTAGCTTCACATCAGGAGCAAATGACCCACTAAATAAATTAGCTACAAGAGGTGATGCTCTTGAGTTATATATAACAAGAATTATAAATAAAAATGCAAATATCAGACTTGGTTATGTAGATATAAACTATGAGTATACAGGAAGTGGAAATCATCTAGGAAGTACTATGAAAATATCAACTTTACCAGATTCATATAAAGCATCTACTATAGAGCAAACTAGTAACATGTATTTAACATTTAATCTATTATTTTAAGGTACAATTTTAAAAACTAAAGGGAAGCATTAAGATGAAAAAAGTATTAGTTGGTTTACTTAGTATTGTAGCACTAAATGCACAAGATATAAACCTAGACAATCTTTTAGATACATTTGCAAAAAATAGTGACCTATCAAAAAAAACAAAACTAGAAAATAGTGGTCACACTATAGTCTATACAAGAGATGATATAGATAGGATGATGGCAAAAAATCTAAAAGATATTTTGAAATCATACCCTACTATTGGATATAGAGAGAGTAGATTTGGATATCCTGATATACTTAATATGGGTGGGTCGTTGCCATTTACTAGTAGTCCTATACGAATTATGATAGATGATCATGAGGTAACTACAGCTTTTAATAGTGGTGGATTTGCCCTTTTGGGTGATATAGACTTAGGTTTTGTTGATCATATTGAGATATATGCACATGGTCCATCTTTTGAGCACTCTAGTGAGCTTACATATATCTTGATAAAACTTTATTCAAAAACTCCACAAAGAGATATGGGTAAAAAGATCGAACTAAACACAGGAACAAATGGCTACAATTTTCAAAGTGCTTATGTAGCAAATCAACTTGATGATTTCTCATATTTTACCTATATCTCAAGAGTTGATGATAAAAAAGAGAGATATGCTAGTTTTGATGATGAGATAAATCGTGATCAAGAGAGATATCATCTTTTCACTTCACTTTATAAAGATAATTATACTTTAAAACTTCAAGCTATTAAAAATGAAAAACATATGTCTTTAAACTATAGTTATGATGGTACACCTAATGATGATATAACTCAGTATCGCTTTTATAATTTTAGCTATGATTATAAACCAAATGAAGATTTTGTTTTGGCTATTGATTATTCAAATGCCCAATCAGAGTCATCTTTTTCTGATGACACAGCATATTTTTGTATGGAATATAATAATATTTGTATGTATAGTACAAATATAGATGTAAATGAAGATATATTAACTACATCACTAAAATATACAATCAATCATAAAAGTAATAATTTAGTTTTAGGGGTATCCAATGTTTTAAAACATTTTGATTTTGATAAATTGCAACTTAATGATATAGATATGGCAAAAGATGATTTTACAAAACAAAATATCTCAAGTGTTTTTGCAGAAAATAAATATATGCTTTATGATAATCAAATCCTTACACTAGCTACAAAATATAACAATGTACAAAATAATGGCTCAATAGATGATATTGACTTTTTCCTATTTAGAGCTGGATATACATATACAAATAATGATTTTGCATCTAAAACATTTATCTATAATACCACCTCTTTAATAGAACCACATATTATAAAATCAAATTTTTCTTCCCTAGATGATAATCTAAAAGAGCAAAAGATGCAAGCGATATCACAAGAGTTTAAATACAAAAAAGATAAAGCTTTATATAGTTTAGTGACAAGTTTTAGTGAAGTAAAAAACTCTATATATCAAAATAGTCAATCAAAGATAGTTAATAGTGATGATATTATGAAAGTAAATGCTACCTATTTTGATTTTAATTATAATTTTAATAAAAATCATAAAATAATTTTTGATATGAGTTATACCCAAACGAAAAATATCCCATATATTGGTGATGTTGATCAGTATAGTTCTTTTGTAAGGGTTTTAAATAGTATTGGAAAATTTGATATTTTTAATGAACTTATTTATCGTTTTGATGATTCTTCAAAAGAGGATAGCTATGACTATAGTGTAGGGTGTAATTTTAAATATACAAAAGATTTGAAGTTTTATATAAAAGGTGAAAATCTATTAGACAAAGCATATACAGATAAATTTTCTAGAGTATCTATTGATTGGCAGACTCATCAAACAGAGATATACACACCAATCTCTATATCTCCAATTGATAAAAAAGTGATTATTGGTATGGAGTATCTGTTTTGATTAAAGTATTATTAACTATATTTTTATCGGCATATCTATTCTCTTTTGATAAAGTGACCGCTTCAAAGATATTGGAAACTGTGTTTTTAGGTATAGAAAATAAAGTGATAAAAAATATAAAAATAGAAGATGAGCAATACAAAGATGTATTGAATTTATCAGATAAATTTAATATAGTATCAAATATCAAATCTTGTGATATTCTTGTATTTGATAAATCAAAAGATTTAAATAATTTAAACTTAACAAATAAAATACTTTTTGCTACAAGCTACAACGCTTTTAGAAATAGAAAAGATGCGATTGGGGCATTTTATTGGTTCAAAGGTCGTCCACAAATTATTTTTTTAGACCATAGATTAAAAGAAAAAAACATTAGCTTAAAACCATACCTTCAAAAGTATATAACTGATGAACTTTAAAGTAAATTTCACAAAACTTTTATCATCTCTTTTAGCTCTTAGTTTACCATTGTTATTAATATTAATGATTTTTACTTATATATCAATTAGTAATTTTAAACAAGATATACACACACAGCTTATCAAAAATGAGAGAAAAACAGTATCTGCAGTAACTCAAACATTGGTTACGGGCTTTAAAACAAAGTTTGAAGAGGGTGTATACAAAAGCTTAGAAAATAATGAAAAACTTCAAAAAAATATGAATAGCGTTTTGCAAACTTTGATAATGGATAAATATGAATATTCATATTTGATATACAAAGATAAAAAAGGAAAATTTAGGTTTTTATTAGATGGTACAAAACAAAAAAATCAAAGAGCAGAATTTAATCAAATTTTCAATCCAGAAAATGAGAATTGGGATAAAATATTTCAAGATAAAAAATCAAAAACATTTGATAATGGCTCATCTCTTAGTGAGCTTTGGATAACACATCTAGAGCCTGTTATTATTAACAATAATATTCAAGCTGTTTTAGCAGTTGATTTTTCTGCAAAAGATGAAAAACAGATATTAAATATATTAAAAAAAGTGGAAAATGTATCTTTTTATATAACAATTTTTACTCTATTTGTTTTGTTTTTATCTGTTATAGTAAATATTATCAACATAAAAGAGAGAAAAAAAGCGATAATAGCAAATCAGGCAAAAAGTAACTTTATAGCAAATATAAGTCATGAGATAAGAACACCTATGAATGCTATTTTTGGTATGAGTGAACTACTTAGTTTTACACAACTATCACAAATACAAAATAACTATCTAACAAAAATAATGACCGCTTCAAATTCACTATTGTTGCTACTAAATGATATACTTGATTTTTCAAAAATTGAGGTAAATAAAATAATCATAGATAAAATAAATTTTAATCTTATTAAAACTATCAATGATGTTATCAATATAAATAAAGATATAGCTTTAAATAAATCGATACTACTAAATGTAGAATATGAAGGAGATATAAAAGAAAATTTAATTGGTGATTCTTTAAGATTAAGTCAAATACTAACAAATCTTATCTCAAATGGTATTAAGTTTACAAATAAAGGGGAGATAAAATTAATAATTTCCCAAACTATATTAGATGAGAGCCATCTAAAACTAAACTTCAAAATAATAGATACAGGGATTGGTATGACAAAAGAGACTTTAGCTAAACTTTTTCAACCATTTGATCAAGCTGATAATTCGA
This sequence comes from Campylobacterota bacterium, assembly GCA_034660335.1. Lineage (GTDB taxonomy): Bacteria > Campylobacterota > Campylobacteria > Campylobacterales > Arcobacteraceae > JAIOSF01. The sequence goes on along the minus strand of JAYEJC010000115.1, from coordinate 11,389 downwards.
TCACTAGAAAGTATGGAGGTACAGGGCTAGGTCTTGCTATATCTTATAATCTAGTCACACTACAAAATGGTAAAATATGGGCAAGTAGTATAAAAGATGTAGGGAGTACATTTGAGTTTTTTATTGAATTAGAGTATACCAATGAAAAGATAATAAATAATAGAATTGTAGATTCATCTATTGATTTTAGAACAAAAATAATAAACCTAAATAAAGCAAATATTTTATTAGTAGAGGATAATGAGATAAATCAAGATGTGATAAAAGCAGCACTAGATGATACTCAGTTTGATTTAACAATAGCATCAAATGGTAAAAAAGCTATTGAGATATTTCAAATAAATAGTTTTGATCTTATTATTATGGATATACAAATGCCCGTTATGGATGGGTATACCGCTACAAAAATAATAAGAGAGCAAAATACAACAATACCTATTATAGCTTTAAGTGCAAATGCTATGGTAAGTGATAAACAAAAAAGCAAAAGCTTAAATATAAATGAACATCTAAGCAAGCCTATTAAGATGAACAAATTATATAAGACATTGTACAAGTATCTAAAACATTTAGGAAATATAAAAGAGACAAAAGCTATATCTAGTAGTGAGGTATCAATAGAGTTTGATTTTAAATATATTCAAAGTACAAAAGCATTGGATATGATAAACAACAATACAAACCTATATATCTCTATGTTAGAAAAATTTTATTTTAAATATAAACAATATGATATAGATATAGATAAACTATCATCAAATGATATAGAATCTTTAAAGATATCAATCCATACAGTCAAAGGTCTTAGTGGCAATATTGGGGCTTTGTTATTAAATAAACTAGCTACACAGCTAAATGATAGTTTAGATGAGAACAATATAGAAGAAAATACCTCTTTATTACTTGAATATAAACATCAATTCAATCTTGTACTAAATGAGATAAAGATTTTTATGAATAATAATCTAAAAAAACAAGATATAAAATTAAAAGTGCTAGATGATAAGAATTTTTATATTAAGCTAAAAACTCTTCAAGAACCACTTGAAAAGTCTCAAATGCTAAAAGCAAAAAAGATTATTGATGATTTTAATCAATATAAAATCAACATAGATAAAGAGAAAAAATTTAATCAATTGTGTAACTATATAAAAAAATATAATGCAAACGATGCATTAAAAACCCTAGAAGGATTAATAAATGAAAAATGAAAAGATATTAATAGTAGATGATATAGAGGAAAATATAGATATTTTATGTGAGATACTAAAAGATTATGACCTAAGTATGTCTCTTGATGGTACATATATTTTAGAAATATTAAATAAAAATAAACCTGACCTGATTTTACTTGATGTTGTGATGCCAAATATTAATGGATTTGAAGTTTGTGAAATAATAAAATCAGATAAAAGATATAAAAACATACCTATAATATTTATAACAGCACAAACAGACCCACAAAGTATAGCAAAAGGTTTTGCAATTGGTGGGGTTGATTATGTTACTAAACCATTTAATTCAAATGAGTTGCTTGCTAGAATCAAAACACATCTAAAGCTATCAGCACTACTAAAAAAACAAGAATCAATGCTAATCCAACAATCAAAATCAGCAACTATGGGGGAGATGATAGACTCAATAGCACACCAATGGATGCAACCTTTAAATCTAATACAGATGAAAATAGGAGAGATACATACAGATTCATTTTTGGGTAAAAAAATAGATGATGATTATTTAGAAAACTATACAAATAATTTATATGAATTTGTTACTCATATGACTACAACACTAAATGAATTTAGAACTTTTTTTAGACCAGATAAGGTAAAAATGTATTTTACTATAAACTCTGTTTTAAAAAAAGTAAATCTATTTTTAAAAGATGACCTTATCAAGTATGATATATCACTGATTCAAGAGATAGATGATGATTTTATTATTTGTGGTTATGAAAATGAATTTATCCATATATTTTTAAATCTAATATCAAATAGTAAATATGCTTTTTTAGATAACAATATAGAAAAAAGAGAGATATATATAAAAGTATCAAACAATACAATAACAATACAAGACAACGCAGGTGGTATACCTGAAAATATAATAGATGATATTTTTAATGCTAATATAACATCAAAAGGAATAGAAGGTACAGGTATAGGTTTGTATATGACAAAACAAATTGTCAAAAAACACAATGGCTATATACAAGTATTCAATAAAGATGATGGTGCTGTCTTTCAGATTGATTTGCCATTGGATTAAACAGTAGGCAATCCAAATTTTTGAGTGACATACTCTCCATCATCATTAAAAAAACAATAATACAAAAAATCTTTTTTGATAGATAAACCAAGCAAATACCTTAAAGCTATATTTGCTTGAAGTGATGCTATGTTTAAGACTATTGGTGCTGCTATACCTGCTGGCTTATGATCTGATACATTAAACACTGATTTAAAAGAGGATTTATCAAAAAAACAAACTTGACCATGAAAAGCCTCTACACTACCATAAAGCCAAGGCTTAGATATACTCTTTGAAAAATCATCTATTTTTGATCTAACTTGTAGATTGTCAGTTGCATCTATAATCAAATCGTATGAAGCAAAATCAATATCTTGTTTTGAATATGACTCAAAATCCAAAATAAATGAATTTACACTAGTGTAGCTACATCTTGATTCAATAAGCTCCTTGAGTACATCTGCTTTGTATCTACCCTCATCACCTATTTTAAAAGCAATTTGACGATGAATATTATGTACACCAACTGTATCAAAATCAACTATATCAATAACCCCTATTCCACTACTACCAAGTGCAATACCCAAACTACAACCAAGACCACCACTTCCTATTATCGCTATTTTTTTATTTTTTAAAGAGTTTTGTTTATCATCTCCCCATAATTGGATCTGCCTATTAAAGTATTCATTGTATTGTGTCATATTATTTTTTCCCTTTTAATAACTCTTTTAATTGGTAAAAAGCTTTTGTTTTTCTTATTTTTCCATCTCTATTATCTACTAGACCATACCCTGGTGCAATTAGTTGATGCCAATAAACTTTTGATATTTTACCACTTTTTTTAGCTATATCAAAATACTCACACATATATTTTGAGTAGTCATCTTCACTTACACACTCAACTTCACTAGTTGGTGCATATGGTGCTGTGTTGCTTAATGGCCAGTTTACTTCTGTGATATATATCTCATCTGTTTTACATTTTGGACTTAATTTTACCAAACTATAAAGCATATCAATTTTATTATTTGTATCAAATATCCCCATTTGTGTATTTTGTGGAGCACCTCTTCTATCTACATATAAAAGAGCTGATAATTTATCAAATTTTATATTGAAGTTGTTGAATAATGCTCGAATAGTATAGTGGTACTCAAAATCAATAACCGATGGGCCTATTAGTTTTATTGTATGATAGTTATTGTTCTTTATATCTTCTACAATACTATAAAACTCCAAATACTCTTTTATTGAAAAAAAGCCCCATTTTGTACGATTTATTGTTGTACCTATTTGATACTCATCTGTAATATCTTTAAAGGTATTAAATATCTCCATAATGTCTAATCTTAATAGCTCTTTATCTTCTATATGTTCCCTATCTTGCATTATATTTAAAAGTATATTTTTATCATCACCAAAAGATTTCGCAAATTCATAATAACTATTAAGATTTTGTATATCACTTAAAGGTATTCTAATAATCAACGACTTAATACCAAGCTCTTCAATCAAAGCTTGTTGAGAATCACCTTTATTTAGATTTACACCCATTCCATAAAATTCAATATTATCTTCTAAATATTCCTTTTTTGAAGGAAAAAATTTCATAGCAAAAATAGATAATGGAAACATTACAAGGTTTGTTAAAGTAAGTGGAACAAAGTCCCAAATGTGCTTTTTTCTCATTTTCTTTTTGTAGTCTTTATTTTTTATAGGATATGGCTGATCTGAATATTTATCCCATATAAATGCTTGATTTATTTTATTATTTTTTATCATTTTATCTTCCTAAACTAATAAAAAGGGATATAAGAGTTTACATTGTGTATAACTTAATAAGTGGATTAAAATATTTACACTTACTATTTGATATCGCTCTTTTTATTTATATTAAAATATACCATAAAAATCTGAAAATAGGCTGTTTTATGGTGTTTTTTACAAGTTGTATAATACTTAACCCTATTGATTTTCTATAAATGTGTACATTTTGATTATACAAACTTAAGAGATGCTTTGTTCCACAGTAATTTAAAAAGATATAAAATAGATTTATATTGTATAAGTAGTTTTACAGTATTAGAAAAGTTATTTTATTTATGATTTGTTTTTGTGTATTCTATTATTTAGTAGTAGTAGCCCTACCCTGCTTTGTATAGTTTATTGATATATTATTTGGTATTAAAAACTTTTGTAAAATTATTTATCATATCATCTAGATCAATATTCATATCATTTAGTTCATTTGATATATTTGGTATTTTTATTTTTGACATATCAGGTACACTAATAGTATTTAGTTTTTCAACTCTTTTATACTCTTTTTTTGTTAGTTTATTTTTTTTGCAGTATTCTATATATAAGTTGTATTTATCTTTAAATATTTCAGATTCTAGTTTTTTCTTTGAAGTAAGTACACCCTCTTTTGTCAAAAAAACATAAGATTGTTCTAATACATAATCTATATCTATATTTTTGATATCTAATTGATTCACTGCATTAATACCTAATGCAGATTTACAAAAAAGTAGTGTTTTGTAGTCTGTTGTTTTATTTGAGTTTGTAGTTAGGAGATTTTTTATTTTTTTTATTAATTTATTTTCCATATGAAGTTATATTTTAAGATAGAGGTATCTCTATTTTAAAACAAACTCCATTGTACTCTTTGTCTTCATAATTGATATTTTGATTACAAACGCTTAAGTGACCATTCATATCCTCTTGTATCATCTTTTGAGAATTAAATAACCCTAGCCCTTTACCTGGACTTTGATGGTATGTAGTAAAATAAGGCTCAAATATTTTATCTATTATTGTGTTGTCTATTCCACCTGCGTTATCTGATATCTCTATTATTGCATTATTGTTTCTTAGATAAGTTTTGAGTATAACTACTCTTTTGTTTTGTGATGTTTTTATAAAAGCATCATCTGAATTTTGTAAGATATTTGATATAGATTTAACAAGTTTATTTGATATACCTAAAATCTCAATATCTTCACATAGCTCTTTTTGTACAATAAAAGAGTATGAGTTTATAGACATTATAGCTGCAATTGTGCTATTTAAACTAAATTTTAATTTTTCATGTTTGTTTGCATCATCTATTAAGTCTCTAAAGTCATCAATAGTTTTAGATAAAAATGTAGCTTCTTTTTCAATAAGATGCAACTCATCTATCATAGTTTGCGAATCTAAGATATCAAGCTCTTGTTGAAGTACTAATCCACTTGCACTTACAGTAATAGCATTTAAAGGTTGTCTCCATTGATGTGCAACATTGCTAATCATCTCACCTAATGCTTCCATCTTGGATTGTCTAGCTAGTTTCATATCTTGCTCTTTTTGTAGTGTGATATCTTTTACCATACCCATAAAACATTTTTCATTGTTAAATGTAATATCTGTAAGAGACAATAAACCATAAAATGTATTACCTTTTATGGTTTTCCAATGCATCTCTAGATTTTCTACTGTACCTGTATCTTGCAATGATGAAAGAATCTTTTCCCTTTGTGCATCATTTGTATAAAACTCAGAAACCTCCATACCGACTAATACATCAAGTGTTGTTTCGTATTGTTTTTGTGCATAAGGATTTGCATATACGATTTTTCTAGTCTCTTTAGATGTTATTAAAATAGGTAATAATATCCTAGATAACATCTCTTCAGCTTGCTCTTTTTGAGACTTTAGTTCATTTATTAGTTTTTCTTCATTGTTATTCATTTTTTTATTGTAGCAAAGAAATATAAGCATAAATTGAAATTTTATATTTATTTGCTATAATCTCAAAAAGATAAAAAGGTATATAAAAGTTGAATAATTATGGGATAGATATTTGGGGTGATGATAATTTTTTTATTGAAAATGACAAAGTTAAATTAAACTATGCTAACAAACCAGCTTTAATTGATATAGTACAAAAAGTAAGAGATAGTGGAAATACAGGTCCACTTTTACTTAGATTTCCACATATTACTAAAAAACAGATACAACTATTATATACAACATTTAATCAAACAATAAAAGAGTATAGCTACAATTCATCTTTTTTTGCTGTTTTCCCTTTGAAAGTAAATCAATTTCCAAACTATATATTACCTATGTTAAAAAATAGTTCCCACTTAAACTATGGATTAGAAGCTGGAAGCAAAGCCGAACTATTACTTGCAATGGCATACAACAATAAAAATGCACCAATAACAGTAAATGGCTTTAAAGATAAGGAGATGATAACTTTAGGATTTATAGCACTATCTCAAGGTCATAATATCACTTTAACTATTGAGGGTTTAAATGAACTTCAAATTATTATAGATGTATACAACGAACTAAAACTACCCTGCCCCAATATTGGTCTAAGGGTTCGATTGCATAGCTATGGAAGTGGAACATGGGCAAAAAGTGGTGGTATTAACTCTAAATTTGGATTGAGTTCTTTAGAGATAATCAATGCATTTGAGATGTTAAAAAAACATAATCTAGAATCATCATTAAAAATGATACATTTTCATATTGGTTCTGCTATGAGTACTATTGGACCTTTGAAAAAAGCTTTAAAAGAATCAGGTCATATATATGTAGAGCTTAAAAAGATGGGGGCTAAGTCACTTGATTCTATAAATATAGGTGGTGGATTAGCTATTGAGTACTCAGCTTATGAAAAACAAAACCAATATAGTTTAAAAGAGTTTGCGAGTGATGTTATTTTTACACTTAGAGATATAGCATCGAAAAATGGAGTTGAACATCCAAATATATTTACAGAATCAGGAAGATTTATATCTGCACCTAGTTCTGTTCTTATTACACCAACACTTGAGCTGTTTTCAAGTGAATATAGTGACTTAAATATCAAACTAAAAGATAAAAATCCACTTATAATAGAGGAACTAAACGAACTATATAAAGATATAAAAAAAGATAATGCAAAAGAGTATATGCATGATAGTTTAGAACATCTTGAATCAATACTAACACTTTTTGATTTAGGTTATGTAGACTTAAAAGATAGATCTAATGCAGAAGTTTTAACACATCTTATTATAAAAAAAGCTATAAGCTTAAGAAGTAACGATGATGATAAAGAGCTAAAAAACTTAGATGATAAGATACAAGAGAAATATTTATTAAATTTTTCTATATTTCAGTCATTACCTGATTTTTGGGGTATTAATCAAGAGTTTCCTATTATGCCGATTACACACTTGGATAAAAAAGCAACAAGAAGTGCAAATATATGGGATATCACTTGTGATAGTGATGGGGAGATACCATTTTGTGCTTCTAAGCCACTATATTTACATGATGTTGATTTAAATAAAGAGGATTATTTTATAGGATTTTTTCTTGTAGGTGCATATCAAGATATACTTGGTATGAAACACAATCTATTTAGTTTTCCATCACAAATCAATATTACATTTAATAATGATGAAATAAAATTTGAAAACTTTATTCAATCACAAAGTATTATTGATATATTTGAAGATTTGGATTATAAACCACAAGATATTATAGATAATCTAAACTCTAAAATAGATGATGAAAATCTTAAAAATATTTTATCAAAATATCTAAATGATAATAGCTATTTAAAAACAATAACAAAACAAGGAAAAATATAGATGTCTTTATGGTCTTTAATAAAAGAGGACTTTTCACTTCCAAAGAAAAATGATCCAGCACTACACTCAAATTTTGAACTTTTTTTTAACTATCCTGGAATATGGGCTATAGTAAACTATAGAGTTGCAAATAAACTCTATACAAATAATTGGAAATTTTTAGGTAGGGCTATTTGTGGTATTAGTCAGTTTTTAACAAATGTAGATATCCATCCAGCAGCAACTATTGATAGAAGAGTATTTATCGATCATGGTAGTGGTGTAGTAATAGGTGAAACATCTGTGATAGAAAATGATGTCCTTATATATCAAGGTGTGACTTTAGGTGGAGTAAGCCTAAGCCATGGAAAGCGTCATCCAACTATAAAAGAAAATGTAGTTATAGGAAGTGGTGCTAAGATTTTAGGAAATATAGAGATAGGAAAAAACTCAAAAATAGGAGCAAACTCTGTAGTTGTAAAAGATGTACCATGTAGTTCAACTGCTGTTGGTATACCTGCTAGAATTATAAAAAGAAGTGATGATGACTGCAATAAAAAAACACAACTAGATCATAATAATCTTCCAGATATATCAAAAGAGATGTTTAACTATCTACTTAAAAGAGTCGCTGTATTAGAGCATGCACTAAAAGAACATGATGGAATAGATGTTTCAAATGAAGATAAAGAACTTGAAGAGATTTATGAAAACTTTATAGATGCGATGAAAAAAGACTAATGGAATTACTACCTATACTTGGTATTACTACAGGTTTTATATCTGGTTTTTTTGGTGTAGGTGGGGGGATGGTACTTGTACCTATGTTGCTCTTTGCTGGTTTTGATATAAAAAATGCAATTGCTATCTCTATTATGCAGATGGTTTTTAGTTCTATTTATGGTAGTTTTTTAAACCATAAAAATAATAAAAATATCATAAAAGATGGTCTGACTATAGGTTTGGGTGGTTTTTTAGGTGGTCTTTTTAGTGGTGTGATTGTATCAAATGTAGATGGTCAATATCTAAAATATCTATTTTTGTTTATTGTTATATTTGCTATTTATAGAGTCTCTTCAACAAAGATTATAGAAACAAGCAAAAATATATCACATAACTTTTTATTGCTACTTTGTATTGGCTTTGGTATTGGAATAATCGCTATGTCTATTGGTGTAGGTGGTTCTGTGATGCTTACACCTATTTTAGCTGGATATATGTATTATAATCTAAAAGATGCATCTTCTTTAGGTCTGTTTTTTGTAATATTTAGCTCTATAGCTGGTTTTATATCATTAAGTTTTAGTGGTCATATGCTTTATTTAGAGGGTGCTATTGTTGGTATATTCTCACTTGTAGGAGTTTTCTTTGGAATTAAAACTAAAAATAATACAAAAATAACATCATACAAAAATCTAATCTTAGGATTGTACACTATTATTTTGGTATCTATTTTATTTAAACTCTAAACTTATACCAAATCAAATTATATTATAATTACAAAAAATTAATAAAAAAGAATCTATATGACACAAGAACAATACAATGAAAAAGTAACAAAATTAATTTTATGGGCAAAAGAATACTATGTAAATGATAACCCAATAGCAACAGATGAGGAGTATGATATTCTTAGTAGAGAGTGTCTATCCTACGAGCAACAACATCCAGAGTTAAGTAATCCAAACTCACCAAATAAAAGAGTGGGTGGTATATCTGATTCATTTAACAAAGGTACACACTTGAGTAAAATGTGGTCACAAGAGGATGTTTTTAATACAAGTGAACTAGAAAACTGGTTAAACAGAGTCAAAAAAGTAGAATCAAATATTGATTTTGTATGTGAGCCAAAATTTGATGGTGCAAGTTTAAACTTGATATATGAAGATGGTATTTTAAAACAAGCTATCACAAGAGGTGATGGTAGTGTTGGTGAAGATATAACAACAAATGCAAAAACAATCCAATCTATACCATTAACTATAGAGTGCAAAAGTCTAATAGAGATAAGAGGTGAAGTTGTTATCAAAAAAAGTGATTTTATAACTATCAATGACTCAAGAGTATCAAAAGATGAAGCCCCATTCGCAAATCCTAGAAATGCAGCAGCAGGAAGCCTAAGACAATTAGACTCAAGTATAACAGCCTCAAGAAAACTATTTTTTTATCCTTGGGGTATTGGTGAAAATAGCTTAGAGTTTGAAAATAGCTATGAACAGATGGAGTATATATATAGTCTTGGATTTTTATCACCACCTCTTCGTGTAAAAACAAAAAATATAGATGAGATTGAGGAGTTTTACCATCAAGTTATTAAATCAAGAGATTCAATAGAGATGATGCTTGATGGTATGGTAACAAAAATAAACAATATCCAGACACAAGAAGATTTAGGATATACAGTGAAGTTCCCACGATGGTCTTGCGCATATAAGTTTCCAGCAGTTGAGAAGAGTACTAAAGTAACTAATATTATACTTCAAGTTGGTAGAACTGGAGCTATTACCCCTGTGGCTGAAGTGATACCTACTTTAATAGATGGTTCTACTGTTAGTCGTGCGACTTTGCATAACTTTGATGAGATAAAAAGACTTGATTTAAAAATCAATGATGAAGTTATTATTATAAAAAGCGGTGATATTATTCCAAAAATCACAAAAGTACTAAAAGATAGAAGAGATGGAACTCAAGAGGATATCATACCCCCTACTCTATGTCCAAAGTGTAAAAGTGAACTATTAATAGAAGATATTTTAATAAAATGTCAAAACCTAGACTGCCCTAGTCGTGTAGTAAATAGTATAATATATTTTGCATCAAAGAACTGTATGAATATAGATGGATTGGGTATAAAAATAGTTGAGCTACTTGTAAAAAAAGAGAAAATAAAAGATGTCCTTGATTTATATAGTTTAAAAGCTAGTGATTTAGAGGGCTTAGAAAGTTTTAAAGAGAAAAAGATAAATAATCTTTTAAATGCTATAGAAAATACAAAAAATATACCCCTACATAGATTGATAAATTCACTAGGTATAGAGCATATAGGTGAAGTTGCTAGTAAACAAATATGTTTAGAGTTTGGTGCAAATATTTTAGATGTTAGTTTTGAAGAGCTAGAAAAACTAGATGGTATTGGTGAACAAATGGCAAATAGTTTACTAGAGTTTATAAGAGTAAATAGACCTTTGATTGAGGAGTTATTTAAAATAATTGTACCTACTATTGAAGAGAAAATTGAAGTAAAAGAGAATATATTTAAAGATAAAACTATAGTATTAACAGGAACCATGAGTGTTAGTCGTAGTGTTGTTAAAAAACATTTTGAATCACTTGGTGCAAAAGTATCTGGAAGTGTATCAAAAAAAACAGATTTTTTAATATATGGTGAAGATGCTGGAAGTAAATATGAAAAAGCAAAAACATTAAATATCTCTACACTAACAGAAGATGAATATAATAATTTACTTTAGTCAATATATAAAATAGTTGTAGTTTTTAATGGCTAGGAGATGGTTGGTTGC
>JAYEJC010000114.1:0-6379 GCA_034660335.1 Campylobacterota bacterium | reverse complement strand
ACTTTTTTCGAGGTTCTTATCTTTAAACGATAGGTTTAAGGTTAAAAGATAATTCCTAAGGAATAATCGTTCTCTTGCTTATCTCTTTATATGTTATTTTACAATAATTAATGGTAGAAGGATTTATAATATGAAAAAAATAATTTTAGTTTTGGCGGTTCTATCTTTGAACCTTTTTGCCAATAAGATATACGCGACATTTGAAGTACAAGCACTAAAAAGTGCAAATATAGCTTTTAGTAGTAGCGGAATAATAAATAATATCTATGTAGATATAGGTTCGATTGTTAAAAAAGATGAAAATCTTGCAAGTTTAAACAATAGTGATATAAAAGCTGCTCTTGATATGGATAAAACAGCACTTAAATATGCGAAAAAAGATTATGATAGACAGATAAAAATAAAACATATCATAGATGAAGCAAAGTTTGATTCATATGCTTATAAATATGAATTAGCAAAAGATAAAGTGACATATCAAAAAGCTATTTTAAATAAAACAATCCTAAAAGCACCATTTGATGGGGTAATAATATCAAAAGAGTTAGAAGTAGGGGATGTAGTAAGTGGTCAGATGATAAAAACAGCTTTTAAGATACAAAGTAGTTCAAAAAGAAAGCTAGTTTTAGAGTTTGATCAAAAATACCATAATGATGTGAAAATTGGTGATAAATTTTCTTATACACTTGATGGAGATGCTAAAACATACACAGGGACAATATCTAAAATATATCCATTTGCAAATACAAAAAATAGAAAAATAAAAGCAGAAGTAATTACAAAAGATATACTTGTAGGACTTTTTGGTGATGGATATATAAAATAGTGCAAAATATAAAAGAGACTTTACCAAAAGGTTTTATAGTGATACTTGCTATGCTTACTGCTATTTCACCTTTGGCTATTGATGTATATCTACCATCTTTTACACAAATTGCAAATCAGTTTTATACCTCAATAGACCAAATAGAGATTACACTTAGTATCTATCTTTTAGGTTTTGCACTAGGACAGCTTTTGGGTGGTCCACTTTCAGATAGATATGGAAGGAAGATTTTTATCTATTTGGGTTTGAGTTTATATATAGTATTCTCTTTTGCTATTAGTTTTGCTTCAAGTGTTGAGCAGCTTTGGATCTATAGATTTTTTCAAGCACTTGGTGGTGGATTTGCTGTTGTAAATACTAGTGCTATTGTAAGAGATATCTATCATGGGAAAGAGGGTGCAAAGATATTTTCAATTATCTCTATGATTATGATGATAGCACCCATGATAGCACCTGTGATTGGGGTATCTATACTTTACTTTTTTTCTTGGGAGTATATCTTTATATTTTTAACTATTTATGCTTCATTGATGTTGTATTTTAGTACAAAGATACCAGAAACATCACCAAAGGTAAAAGATGGTGGATTGTTTTCAAACTATAAAATCATACTACAAAACAAAAATGCAATGTTACTAATATTTGCAAATGGTTTTGGTTTTTCAGGATTGTTTATCTTTATAACTAAAGCTTCATTTGTTTATATGGAGTATTTTGAGTTAGATACTTTTTATTTCACTTTGTGTTTTAGTCTAAATGTAGCTAGTTTGATGGTATTTAGTAAACTAAACATCAAACTTCTTGAAAAGTACAGCTCAATACAACTATTTTTTGCTGGTATTATTTTTCAGTTTTTTGTAGCTGCTATATTATTTGTATTTTCATATAGTTCGGTATTAATAGTAGTTGCACTTGGATTTATGCTTTATATTGGATCACTAGGTTTTGTATTTGGAAATGCAATGGCACTTCTACTAGAACACTTTGAAAAAATGAGTGCAACAGCAGTTGCTTTAAATGGGGTGATAGGATTTATCATATCAGCTTTTGTTGGTTTTTTGGCTAGTTATTTACATAATGGCACACTTCAACCTATATTTATACTTATGATGTGTACATCTTTTTTATCATTGAGTATTTTAAGTTATTTGAAATTAAAAGTTAAATAGCTATGAAAATATATCTATTTTTATTGATGAGCATATCATATCTTTTCTCTAGTACACATATGTTTACTATAGATAATGATGCTTTTGTAACCAATGAAGATGGACAATATACAGGTGGGTTGTTTTATACATATATGAGTGATACAAATAATAGCTTTGGTATTATGCAAGATCTAAAAACTAATAGTGCTATTTCAGTTTCACATATTATATTTACCCCAGAAGATAAAAATAGTTCAGATTATATTTTAGATGATTCACCATATGCTGGATATCTAAAAGTTAATTTTTTATTATATAAATCCACAAATGATTATTTTCATGAGTTTGGTATAAATGTAGGTGTTGTTGGTCCTATTACAAAAGCAAAACAGATTCAATCAGAGTTTCATGGACTAATAGGACAGATCAAACCAAAAGGCTGGGATAATCAGCTAGAAAATAAAGCAACTATTGGTATATCTTACAATTTTGCTAAAAAAACAAAGCCACTTGATATTTATGGTCTAAAATTTGATTGGACAAATAATGGCAGATTTGATATTGGAAATTTTTATAGTGGTGTTTTAGCTGCATCTACTTTTAGAATATCTAGTAAAGCTATGGATACATTTGCAACTACTGGAAACTTTATAGATGGTGATGAGAGTTCTTCACTTAATACAAAGTTTTCAAAAAAGTTTCATTGGGCTATATCTTTGGGATTTTTTGCTAATAAAGTAAAAAACTATCATATTATAGATGAAGCTATAGATTTAGGATATACAATACCAGAGGTAGATTATTTTACAGGTGAACAGATATCGTATGATATTTTTTATAATAATATACAATATGCACTAAAAATAAAATCAGTACATCTACAAAACCACAAGCTAATATCAAGTTCAAAAAAACAATGGGGTGGTATCACCATCATTTGGAAGTTTTAATAAACTTTCCAATTAAAATAAAAATAAATAAAGGAACAAAATGTATAAATTCGCAATAAATAGACCCATCACTACTTTGATGGGAGTACTTACTTTTATAGTTTTTGGACTAATGTCTTACAAAACTATGCCTGTAAATCTTTTTCCAAATGTTGATTTTCCAGTTGTGACTATTCAAACAGTTTACAACGGAGCAGATGCTTCAACTGTTGAAACAAAAGTTACTGACAAAATAGAGGAGGTTGTAAGTGGTATCGATGGAATCGATAAACTTTTTTCAACTTCATATGAGGGGTTTTCTGTTGTTACTATTCAGTTTGAGCTATTTAAAGATTTAGATGTCGCTACAAATGATGTAAGAGATAAGATAGGTACACTTATACTCCCTGATGGTGTTGAGAAATCAACAGTTAAAAAGCTTGGTGCTTCAGGTGTAGTTATCAACCTTTTTGTTGCTTCAAAAGATACAAATGAAGTAAATCTTATGAGGATGGCAGATGAGAAACTCAAACCAAAACTTCAAAGAATAAAAGGTGTTGGTGAAGTAAATATCATAGGGTATCAAGATAGAGAGATTCGAATATTTGTAGACCCTACAAAACTAAATAAATACAATCTAACAATCACAGAGCTACAAGGTAAAATTCAAGCAAATAATATCTCACAAGGAGCTGGAAAACTTATCAGCAATGATAAAGAGATCGTACTTAAAGTAAAAGCTGATTCATTAAGTATAGAAAAACTACAAAACATAATTATCAAAGCAGGTGTAAAACTCAAAGATATTGCAACAGTTGAAGATAACTTAAGTGATACAGATAGTTTCTCTAGCTTCAATGGAAATCAAGGTGTGATGCTAGAGGTGAAAAAAATATCTGGAGAGAATGTTTTGGATATTATCAATAGTGTGAAAGATATTATGCCAAACTTAGAAGCAACAGCAGGACAGAATTATCAATTGCAATTACTTCAAGATCAATCAGAAAAAATAAATGTCAATATTGACAATGTAAAATTTGACCTTGTTTATGGTTCTATTTTAGCTATTATTATTGTATTTGCATTTTTAAGAAATGTAACTGCTACACTTGTATCTGCTTTAGCTATCCCTACATCAATTATAGGTACTTTTGCGATTATTGATTATATGGGGTATGATCTAAATCGACTTACACTTATTGGACTTACTTTGGCTATTGGTATTTTTATCGATGATGCTATTGTTGTTATTGAAAATATTACAAAAAAACTAGAAAAAGGTGTTGAGTCTTTTAGAGCATCTTTTGAAGGAATTAAAGAGGTTGCCTTCTCTATCTTAGCTATATCTTCTGTTTTATTGGCTGTATTTATCCCTGTTGCATTTATGGATGGTATTGTTGGGATGTTTTTTAACTCTTTTGCTATGACTGTTGCTGCTGGTATTGTGATATCGTATCTAGTAGCTGTTATGTTTATCCCAACTATTGGAGCTAGGGTTTTAAGTGGTAGTGAAAGTAAACTTTGGCATATAACAGAGCCATATTTTGTAGCACTTGATAAAGTATATGTAAATATTTTGAGATTTTTATTAAGATTTAAAACACTTACTATAATAGTAACAGTAGCACTTCTAGTAGCATCTACAAAACTTACAGTTGGTATGAGTTTTATGCCTATGGAAGATAATAGTGAGATGCAAATATTCATTAAAGCACCTGTTGGTTCTAGTTTGTACGATATGAAAAAAAAGATGCAGCCAATAATGGACAAACTAAAAGCAGATGAGACTGTAGATTATAGTGTATTATCTATAGGTTACAACGCAGCAAAAGAGCTACACAAAGCAAAAGTATATGTGAAACTAAAAACAAAAGAGTTTAGGACATTATCTCAAGAGGATATAATCCAACAATACACAAATGATTTAAAATCTATAAAAGATATGATAATAACAGTAGAGGATCTACCAGCACTTGATACAGGGAGCTCAAATGCACCTGTTCAAGTTGCAATAACAGGAGATGACTTAGATAAACTAGATGAGATATCTTTGAACTTTATGGCAAAACTAAAAGAGATACCATCTCTAACAAATATAGATAGAGATTTTGAGAGTGGAAAACCAGAATACAAAATAGATATTTTAAGAGAAAATGCTACAAGAGAAGGGGTAGAAGCTAGTGATATAGCCAATATTTTAGCAGCAGCTTATAGTAGTGATAGAGCGATATCGTATTATGAAGAAAATGGTAGAGAGTTTGATATTACATTAAGATTTGAAGATCAATTTAGAAAAACCATAAATGATATCAAAAAACTACAAGTACGAAATAGTAGTGGTGAGCTTATAAGCCTAGATGGTCTTGTTACAATCACAAAAAGTGTAGGAAATGCCTCTATTAATAGATTTGATAGGGAGAGAAAAGTATTGGTAAGTACTGGGCTTTATGGTGAGAGTTTGGATAGTATTGTTGGAAAAATGGATACTATTTTAGAAGAGATTTTACCTACTGGGTATACTTATAGATATACAGGTGATATTGAAAATATGAAAGATACAGGGGCTGCATTTGGTGGTGCTATTTTATTAGCTGTTATTTTAATATATCTAATATTAGCTGCACTTTATGAGTCACTACTACAACCACTTATTATTATGGTATCTATGCCTTTATCATTTACAGGTGTTATGGTAGCTTTATATCTAACTGGAAATAACTTTAGTTTATTTGTAATGATTGGTATTATTTTGCTTCTTGGTATGGTTGGAAAAAATGCTATTTTGGTTGTTGATTTTGCAAATCAAGCAGTAAAAGATGGAAAAAGTGTAGATGATGCACTTCTTGAAGCTGGTGAGAAAAGACTTCGTCCAATACTTATGACTACATTTGCTATGATAAGTGCTATGGCACCATTGGCTTTTGGTACAGGTGCAGGAGCAGAATCAAACGCACCAATGGCACTAGCAATCATAGGTGGTCTTGTGAGTTCTACAGTACTTACACTTTTGGTTGTACCTGCTATTTATAAGTTTATCTATCCTGTTGATCGTTTTTTACGAAAATTTTATGAGCGTGGAGAAGTGAAATGATACCAAAAAAATATGAGATGCTTTTATTTGCATTTTTGATGAGTTTGTTTATGTCTTGTTTTATGAGTTGTATTATTACACTTATAAATCTAGGCTATGTAGATGGATTCTTTGGATTTTGGATGACTGCATTTTAGAAAGCATTTTTAATAGCATTTCTTACTATACTTGTAGTTGTACCAAATGTCAAAAAACTGGTTGCTAAACTTATAGTAAAATAATATTTAATTAGGATTTATTTAGGTTATCGCATCGGAATCGCGACTTTAGTCGTGACTCCTTTTTCTTGTAATTTAAAGTGGTATAGAAAAAATTTTAGGTGAAAATCTCAAGTTTATTTTCCTCTTCTGGGAATAATATTAATTTTTAGAGGTACCCTTAA
>JAYEJC010000113.1:12965-88162 GCA_034660335.1 Campylobacterota bacterium | reverse complement strand
CTGCACTATATGTTGTTCTTTTTCTGCTCATTTTATCACCCTCTATTTTTATTGTTTAATTTTACTCTTTTGAGAATTAAACTTTAGAAAAAGTTGTTTGTTTTTCTTGGGGTATTATAATTTTTATCGCCTCAATATATCCAAACTATCAAGGCTTTTTTACAAAGTAGTGTTGTAAAAAAAGATGAGATAGGTAAAAAGATCACAAGTGATGGGATGATAGCTATAACAAACTGGCACTTGCTTATGGGAAAAAGTGAAGATGATAGTGAAGTCAATCCACTACAAGACCCAAGCGGTGTAGTAAAAGATATATTTCCAGCCCGTCCCGGTATATCAGCGGGAAATTCACTAGAAACTCTTGATAGTGCTTATTTTAGTGGTGGTGAGATAGAGTACCTAGCAAAGCTAGATGACCTTGTAGTGATGAACGATGAAGCCCACCATATCCATGAGAACAAAACAGCAGGGGTAGTACAAGAGGTGGAGTGGCAAAAGTCACTAAGCTACATAGCAAAAGATAAGGGTAGTAGCTTTATACAGATAGATTTTTCTGCTACCCCTTATGACACTACAGGAAGTGGTCAAAAAAGAGCCAAGCATTATTTTCCCCATATAGTTGTAGATTTTGATCTTAAAGATGCTATTTCACTTGGGCTTGTGAAGATGATAACCATAGATAAAAGAAAAGAGCTATCCTCACTAGAACTTGACTACAAAGCTATAAGAGATGGAGATGAAAATAAGGGTACTGTTATAGGTCTAAGTGATGGTCAAAAAGTGATGATACAAGCTGGACTTAAAAAGCTAGAGATACTAGAGAGTGAATTTACTAAAATAGATAAAACCAAATACCCAAAAATGCTTATCATGTGTGAAGATACTACAGTTGTGCCTTTTGTGGTGGAGTACTTAAAAACACTTGATTTAAGTGATGATGATATTATGGGTGTACACTCAAACAAAAAAGGGGAGCTAAAGCCTGATGAGTGGCTAAATCTAAAACAAAAACTTTTCAATGTGGATAGACTAGCCAAACCAAAAGTTATCGTATCTGTTTTGATGCTACGAGAGGGATTTGATGTATCAAATGTATGTGTGATAGTACCTCTTAGAAGTTCACGAGCTAGTATTTTACTAGAGCAGACTATTGGGCGTGGGCTTCGGCTTATGTTTAGAGAGCCTGAATATATAGATATAAAAAAAGAAAATCTTCAAAATGTACTAATAAAAAAACAGCCACCAAAAAACTATCTTGATGTACTAAGCATCATAGAACATCCAGCTTTCAATGAATTTTATGATGAGCTAATAGCTGAGGGAACTATAGGTGTTGATGAGGGTAGCACTATAGGTGGTGCTTTGGGAGATATGATAAATGTAGAGTTAAAAGAGAACTATAAAGAGTATGATATGTACTTTCCTTATATAGTTCAAAGTGAAGATGAGGAGCTAAGTACACCAAATCTTGATATAAATACACTAGCACCTTATACTTACCACAGCATAGAGCAACTAAAGTCTTGGACTACAAAAGGGGAAGTTTTTCACTCACAAGAGATGACAGTAAAAACAAACTTTGGTGACTATACTATAAGTGTAGATTTGTTTAAAGCTCAAAATTACAATGACTACCTTGTAAAACTTTTAGAGCAAGTCACTACTACACTTGGAAGAACAAAAGCACAAGGACACAGTAGAAAACTACCACTTATGCAGATAAACCAGCCACAGCTTTTAGGAATTTGTGATGCTTACATAAAAACTAAGCTTTTTAATACAAACTTTAATCCTTTTGAAAATGAAAACTGGCGAATACTTATGCTAAAAGGTGCAAATATAACCCAACATATCATCAAAGAGATAAGCCGAGCTGTTTATGAGATGCAAAATGAAACAGTATCAAATAAAGCTATAGTTGAGAAAAACTACTTTTCAAGTATAACACCACTTCGTATGAGGGAAAAATTCTCAACTGAACTAGTAAAAACCATATATGAAAGAGCATCTTATCCACCAAATAAAGGTGGCTTTGAAAAAGCATTTTTACAGTTTTTGGATAGTGACACAAAGGTATTAAAATTTATAAAAATTGATGAGTTCAAACATCTGTTTGCTAGAGTATTTTATTTTAGAGATGATGGTCTTATGGGATGGTATAGTCCTGATTTTATGGTAGAAACTAAAGATGATATTTATCTAGTGGAAACAAAAAGTGACAAAGACCTAAAAGATGCAAATGTAAAACAAAAACAAAAAGCAACACTAAATTTTGTACAAAATGTAAATAAATTAGATGATGAGATACGAGAGTTTAAAACATGGCACTATTTACTTATAGGTGAAACACAATTTTATAGCTTAGAAAAAAGTGGTGCAGATATAGAAGACTTAGCAAATAGTGCTAAGGTAAACGAAGCTAACTACAGCGGTAGTTTATTTGATATATAGCCCTAAATATAGAGTGTAAAATAAGGCTATATAATCAATCAGAATTTATACATTTTTTCATAATATTTATGTGCCATAAATCCTGAGGTATTCATAGAGTTTTTTTATTTCCAGTAGTATTTGGCACTATTACCAAGATGTGCTTCAATCTCTAAAAGTCTATTGTATTTTTCTATCCTTTCACCTCTACTTGAAGAACCTGTCTTTATATGACCTGCATCAAAAGCAACTGCAAGGTCTGCTATAAATGTATCTCCTGTTTCCCCTGATCTATGGGAAATAAATGCTCTCCAACCGTTCTCTTTACACATCTTAATAGCATCGATAGTTTCACTTACTGTTCCTATTTGATTTAGCTTTATAAGTACTGCATTGGCACTTTGTTTTTGGATACCTTTTGTTATATATTTTGTATTTGTTACAAAAAGGTCATCTCCTACTACCTCAATTTTTTCACCAAGCTCTTTTGTAAACTTCTCAAAACCTTCCCAGTCATTTTCACCAAGTGGGTCTTCCCAAGAGATAATTGGATATTTTTCACACCAAATTTTTGCCATATCTATCATCTCATCACTTGTTTTTGTTCCACCATTTGACCATTTTAGGTCATAGATATTATCACTATTTGGTGCTAAAAACTCACTTGCAGCACTATCAAGTGCAAGAGAGATATCAATACCTGGTTTATACCCTGCATTTTGTATAGCTTGAACTATAAGCTCCATAGCCTCTTCATTTGAGTCAAGATCAGGAGCAAAACCACCCTCATCACCAACACTAGTGGCTTTATCTTTACTATTTAAAATCTTTTTTAACTCATGAAAAGTTTCAGTTGCATATCTTAAACCCTCACTAAATGATGGTGCACCATGAGGTACTACCATAAACTCTTGTATATCTACACTATTATCTGCGTGGCTTCCACCATTTAAGATATTCATACAAGGTACTGGTACTCTTCTTGCATTACTACCGCCTAGATATTTATATAGTGGCATATCACTATACATAGCAGCAGCTTTTACAACAGCCATAGATACACCCAAAATTGCATTTGCTCCAAGTTTTGATTTTGTTGGTGTATCATCTAGTTCAATCATAGCTGTATCTATAGCAGATTGTTCAAATACACTCATACCTATAAGTTCAGGTGCTATGATAGTTTTTACATTTTCCACAGCTTTAAGTACACCTTTTCCACCATATCTACTTTTATCACCATCTCTTAACTCAACTGCTTCATTTTCACCCGTACTAGCACCACTTGGAACTGAAGCTGATGCTACTATTCCACACTCTAGCTCTACATATACTCTAACTGTAGGATTACCTCTGCTATCTAATATCTCTAATGCATTTATATCGTTTATTATTCCGCTCATTTTTTTATCCTTTTTATCTATTTTTATATTTTAAAGTACATCTGTACAGTTTAAATCTTCAAATGCTTTAACAGCTCTTTTTACCATAGCATCTTGCCCAGCTCTTAACCATTTTCGTGGGTCATAATATTTTTTATTTGGACTATCTTCCCCTTCAGGATTTCCTATTTGAGTTTGAAGATAATCTTTATACTTGCTTTCATAAGCTCTTACACCATCCCAAAAAGCCCATTGCATATCTGTATCAAGGTTCATCTTTACTACACCATAAGATATAGCATCTTTTATATCAGATAGTTCACTTCCACTTCCACCGTGAAATACAAAGCTTACAGGCTTATTTTGTGTTGAAAGTTTATTTTCTATATATTTTTGAGAATCATCTAAAATAGATGGTTTGAGTTTTACATTTCCTGGTTTATAAACACCGTGTACATTTCCAAAGCTTGCTGCTATTGTAAAATCATCTGATATTTTAGAAAGCTCGTCATATGCATAGCACACCTCTTGTGGTTGAGTGTATAAGCTACTACTATCTAGATCACTATTATCAACACCATCCTCTTCACCACCTGTGATACCTAGCTCTATCTCAAGTGTCATACCCATCTTTGACATTCTTTGTAAATATTTAGAAGATATCTCTATATTTTCCTCTAAACTTTGCTCACTTAAATCAATCATATGTGAACTAAATAAAGGTTTATTGTTAAGTTCAAAATGTTTCTCACTCTCATCTAGCAGTCCATCTATCCAAGGTAGAAGTTTTTTTGCTGCATGGTCTGTATGAAGTATCACAGGCACTCCATAGCTTGAAGCTACTTCGTGTATATGTTTTGCACCTGCTATTGCCCCTTTTACATCTTTTATATCATCCATATTCCCTGCATTGAATTTTGCACCACCATTACTAAACTGTACAATAATAGGAGCTTTTACGATACTTGCTGCTTCTAAAACAGCATTTATCGATTCACTCCCTATTACATTTATTGCTGGAATTGCAAAATTGTTTTCTTTTGCGTACTCAAATACTTTTTTTACTTCATCACCTGTAATCACACCTGGACTTACGATATCTAATAGTTTCATTTTTCCTCTTTTTTTAGTTGATAATTTAATTATTAAAATATAAATTTTAGGAATTATAAAAGCTTAAGGTCACAGTTTGATTACAAAAAATATTATCATTTATAAAAACTGTAATCAAATAGAAATAAATATTGATTAGAATTTCTAAAATAATTCAAAAAAAGAGGAAAAAAAGATGTCATTAAAAGTAGCAATCAATGGAACAGGAAGAATAGGTGTAATAGTAACAAAGATAGTAACAAGTAGAGATGATTTGGAACTTGTAGCATTAAATACAACAGCCAATATGGAGATGCTTAGATATCTTTTAAAATACGACTCAGTTCACAATGGTGTAGAAGCTGAAATAGTTGATGATAACACTATGAAAATAAATGGTAAAGATGTAAAAGTATTCTCAACTAGAAATCCAGAAGAGCTAGGGTTTGGTGAGTGTGGTGCCCAAGTTGTTATTGAGTGTACGGGAGCATTTTTAACAACTGACAAATGTAAAGCATACTTAAAAGATGGTGTTAAAAAAGTAGTTATGTCTGCACCTGCTAAAGATGATACACCAACTTATGTATTAAATATCAACACAGATGAGTATAAAGGTGAAGATATCATCTCAAATGCATCTTGTACTACAAACTGTTTAGCTCCTATTTGTAAAGTTTTAGATGAGGAGTTTGGTATCCAAAATGGTCTTATGACAACTATCCACTCATATACAAATGACCAAAATGTATTGGATGTAAAACACTCAAAAGATATGAGAAGAGCTAGAGCAGCTGCAGTGAATATGATACCAACTACAACAGGTGCTGCAAAAGCAATAGCAAAAGTTATGCCAAATCTACAAGGGAAACTAAACGGTTATGCTATGAGAGTACCTACAGCTGATGTATCTGTAGTTGATTTAACTGTAAATCTAAATAAAGAGGTAACAAAAGAGCAAATTAACGAAGCTATGTCAAAAGCTGCCGATTCTAACTTTAAAGGTCTTATTGAGATAGACAATGAAAAAAGAGTTTCAAGTGACTTTATAGGTTCTACTTATAGCTCAACTTTTGTACCTGATATGACAAGTGTAGTTGATAAAACTTGTGTGAAAGTACTTGCTTGGTATGATAATGAGTGGGGATATAGTTCAAGACTAGTAGATATGGTAAAATTCGTAGGAACAAAATAATGCTAAGCTTTGAGCGAAGATTTGATCCAAAAATAGGTAAAAAATCAAAAGAGTTTATACAAAACTCTTTTGATAAAATGATCGAAGAGAAAAACAGCAATAAAGTTGGATATTATACTCTCCCTGAAACTACTAAAAAACTTTTAAAAAACATAGATAGTTATATCAAAAACAATAAAGAGCTTCAAGAAAATAAAATAACTGATATAGTAGTAATAGGTATTGGTGGTTCTAGCCTTGGTACAAAAGCAATTGACTCTATACTTGAGCATAAAAAAGAGAAAAATATAGATATAAGCTTTTTAGAAAATGGTGACCCTATTGCTATAAATAAGATATTAAAAAAGATAAAAAAAAGTTCAACTATTTTTATAGTTATATCTAAATCAGGTACAACTATTGAAACAACATCAATATTTAAATACATACTTAAAAGATTTGAAATTAAACTTGATTCAAAAGATAGTGATAAACTTATAGCAATAACAGATGAAGATTCACCACTTTGGGAGTTTGCTAAAAAATATGATATAGCAAAGTTTTGTATCCCTCAAAATGTAGGTGGGAGATTTTCAGTTTTAAGTGCTGTTGGTATGGTACCCTTAGCTATTATGGGATATGATGTAAAAGCTATCATAGATGGTGCTTCAAAAATAGAGAAAGATTTCTTTGATAAAAAAGCTATGCACCTAATAGAAAAAGCCTATTTTTATTATAAACAAGGGAAAAACAAACCTATAAATGTACTATTTTCATACTCAAGTCAGTTTGATTACTTCAACAAATGGTATGTACAGCTTTGGGGTGAATCTCTTGGTAAATTTGATAAAACTCACAAAAAAGTGGGACTTACTCCTGTAGGGCTTGTAGGAAGTGTAGATCAACACTCATTTTTACAATTAGTTATGCAAGGACCTGAAGATAAAACGCTAAGCTTTATAAAAGTGGAAGATTTTGAAAATAAAAAAAGTATTCCTGATATAAAACTAGATAACATAACAGGTGTAAACTACATAAACAATCACACATTCAATGAACTAATCAATGCCCAATGTATGGCAACAGTAGAGAGTGTAAGTGAAGCTGGAATACCTACAGATATGATAACAATAGATAAACTAAATGAAGAGAATCTAGGATATCTTATCTATTATTATGAGCTTCTTACATCTTGTGTTGGTATAATGTTGGATATAAATACTTACGACCAACCAGGTGTTGAGTTTGGTAAGAAAAAACTTGTAAAAAAATTTGTAAAAGAGAACTAATATGTCTATAGCTATACTAACTTCAGGTGGAGATTGTGCGGGTATGAATCCTGCTATTAAACATTTTGTTGATTATTGTTTTGATAATGATATACAACCATATCTTATATATGATGGGCTTGAGGGTCTTATCGATGGTAACTTAAAAAAAGCGACACACGAAGATGTAGCTGGAATAATGCACGAGGGTGGGACAATTCTTCGTTCATCAAGATCAAAAAGATTTTTTGAATATGAGTATAGAAAACAAGCCTTTGAGAATCTTCAAAAACTAGGTATTGATAAGCTTGTCATTCTTGGTGGTGATGGTTCATTTAGAGCTTTAAATCAATTTTATAAAGACTTTGGTGTACAGTTTGTTGGAATACCATCAACTATAGATAACGATATCTTTGGGACTGACTATTGTCTTGGAGTTGATACAGCTTTAAATATAATAAGAGGTGCAAGTGATGCTATAAGAGATACATCTGCTTCTTTTAAAAGAGGTTGTGTGATTGAGACTATGGGTAGAGATTGTGGCTTTTTAGCACTTATTTCTGCTATAACTTGTGGTGCGGAGGTGTGTATCATACCTGAACTTGAATACAACCTTGATACTTTAGGAAAAAAACTAAAAGATGAGATAGAAAATGGTCGTCAATATGTGGTGTGTTTAGTTGCAGAAGGTACCAATCAAACACAAAATTTAGTACAATGGCTAGAAAATGATGTAGGGATTGAGACACGAGCTACAACACTAGGACATATCCAAAGAGGTGGAAACCCTACAGTACACGATAGACTTATGGCAGTAGAGTTTGTACAGTTTGCTGTAGATAAGCTTCTTCAAAATGAGACAAAAGATGGACTTGTAGTAGTATATAAAGATGCTAACTTTGAGTTTGTAACAATAGATTATGTAAATAGTCAAAAATACACAATCAAACCAAGATTTCTAGAGATGGCATCAGGTATGATAAACTAAGGGATAAAATGGAATCAAAAATAACAGAAAATATATACAATGAACTTGTAGAACTTAAATCAAAAATATTAGATTGTGTAGATAAAGCAGATAAATTAGATGAAAATGAGCAAAATCAAAGCTTACAAAATCTTCAAGCATATATAAGTCTTAGGTCACAAGATATAAGTACACTTCAAAATTCTCTTACAAATATAGGTCTTTCATCATTAGGAAGAGCTCAAAGTTGTGTAATAAACTCTATAAATCAAGATATATTTATACTTTCAAAACTTCTACACAAAGAGTACAATGAAACACAAAATGATAAAAATGCACTGAACTATGATGATGCAAAAAGAATTATGCTTAAAAGTAGTGAGGTTTTTGGTGAATCATCTGAAAATTTCAAAACAAAAATTATGGTTACACTACCTAGTGAGGCTTCTGATGATGAAAACTTAATAGGTGATATTATATCAAATGGTGCATCAGTAGTTAGGATAAATACAGCACACGATGATGCCACCACTTGGAACAAGATGGCAGCAAAAGTGAAAGATGAGAATAAAAAGCAAAACAAAGATACAAAAATATATGTAGATTTAGCAGGTCCAAAAAATAGAACTCAAAGTATCGAAAAAGTATTTACACCTTTCAAGATAGGCTCATGGAGAGTTCCAAAAGAGGTGCAGATACTTCCTTTGTCACAAGAAAATGCCCTTACAAGTAAAGGTGAAAAAGATAGTCTTGGATATAGACTCTCAACTTTAGTTGTAAGTGATGAGCTTTTTGAAGAGTGTAAAAATTCAGATGAGCTTACAATTGATGATTTAGAGAGAGAAACTACACAAAGTTATGAGATTATAAAAAGAGCAGATAAGATATTTATCGATGTAAATAAAAAGATAACTGTATTTGAAAACACAACAGTAGAGCTTCAAAACAGTGAAGATGATACAATTATGAGTAAACTTTACAATTATGAGTATCTACCTCAAGCTATAAGAGTTTTTATATCTCAAAAGATAATAATAACTCATAAAAATATCATGGGGCAATCTAACTTTAAGTATAAAGATAAGCTATATGCAGCTATAATTGGCTGTACAAACAAAGAAGTGTTCTCTTATGTAAAAGTAGGTGATGAGATATTTATAGATGATGGTAAAATTGGGTGTAAAGTTGTAGATATAAACGACCTTGGACTTGTATGTGAAGTACTAATAGCCAAAGAGAATGGAACTATTCTAAAAGAGGAGAAAGGGATAAACTTCCCAAGTACTGATCTTGCAATTGATGCTATAACTACTGAGGATAAAAAGAATTTTGAAGATATAGTAGAGTTTGCAAATATCATAGGTCTATCTTTTGCACAAACAAGTGATGATATAAAGATGCT
Organism: Campylobacterota bacterium; assembly: GCA_034660335.1. Lineage (GTDB taxonomy): Bacteria > Campylobacterota > Campylobacteria > Campylobacterales > Arcobacteraceae > JAIOSF01. The sequence continues at coordinate 78,450 of JAYEJC010000113.1, read as the reverse complement.
ACAAGATATGCTAAAACAAAAAGGTAAAACCACAACAGCAATAGCACCTAAAATAGAGACAAAAACTGCTCTTAGAAACTTACCTGATATATTAAAAACACTAATAAACTGCGAGAGTTATGCTCTTATGATAGCACGAGGTGATTTAGCTATTGAGGTTGGCTTTGATAATCTTCCGTATATCCAAGAGGAGATTTTAAGTATTTGTGAAGCTGCTCATGTACCTGTTATATATGCTACACAAATACTTGAGGGTAAAATGAAAAACAACCTTCCAAGTCGTGCAGAGGTAACAGATGCAGCTACTGCACAAAGAGCTGATTGTGTAATGCTTAATAAAGGTCCTTATGTAACAGATACAGTTGTGATACTAAAAAATATCTTAAGACAGATGCATACACTATTTCAAAAAAATAGACAGCTTTTAAGTGTTTGTAAAACTTGGGAAATAGTATAACTAAAATTATTACTAAATACTCATTGTAACTAAATTGTTTCCTTAAACTTATATAATTTTATTAATAATTTTTAAGGATACAATATGAAAGCTATAATTCTAGCAGGTGGTTTTGGTACAAGGATACAACCACTTACAAACTCTCTACCAAAGCCAATGCTTCCAATACTAAACAGACCTATGATGGAACATATCATCATAAAACTAAGAGATGAACTAGGTATCAAAGAGATGGCAGTTCTTTTATACTTCAAACCAGATATTATCAAAAACCACTTTGGTGATGGAAGTGATCTAGGTGTGAAAATCACATATGTTCAACCAGATGATGACTATGGTACAGCTGGAGCTGTTGCTTTTGCAAGAGAGTTTTTAGATGATACATTTATCATAGTAAGTGGAGATTTAGTTACAAACTTTGATTTTAAAAAAATAGCAAAATTTCACAAAAAGAAAAAATCACAACTAACTATTACACTTACAAGAGTAGAAGACCCACTTCAATTTGGTGTAGTTATAGCAAATGAAGATGATAGAATAGAGAAGTTTTTAGAAAAACCTAGCTGGGGCGAGGTGTTTAGTGATACAATCAATACAGGTATTTATGTAATAGAGCCTGAAATTTTAAAGTATATACCACACGGTGAAAACTTTGATTTTGCAAAAGATCTGTTTCCAACTTTGATGAAAGATAATATACCACTATGGGGATGTAGTATAGATGGATATTGGAGAGATGTTGGTAATCCACAAAGCTATAGAGAGGTTTATCAAGATATATTTAAAGGTGATATTAAACTTCCTATAAAAGGTGAACCTCAAAAGATAGACAAAGGTGTCGTATATCTTGAAAAAGGGGTAAAACTACCTGAAAAAATCAGAATAAATGGTACAGTAGTTATTGATAAAGGTGTGAAAATCTCAGAGGGTGCTACGCTAACAAATAGTTGCATAGGGAAAAATACAAAGATTAAAAAACACTCAGAAGTTGAAAATAGTGTAGTTTGGGATGATGTAACAATTGGTTCAAAAACAAAGATAAACAACTCTATCATATGTAATGACAATATAATCAAAGATGATGTAAAAGCATCTTTAGGGGTTATAGTAGCTGAAAAATGTGAAATAGGTAAAAAAGTATCTTTTGAAAAAGATATCATAATGTGGCCAGAAAAAATCATAGATGCAAACTCAGTTGTAAGTAACAATGTTATTTGGGGTACAAAATACAAATCATCTATTTTTGAGAATGGAAAAGTAACAGGTAGAACAAATATAGAGCTTTCAGTTGAGATGAGTACAAAATTAGCTGAATCATTTGGTTCTATTTTACCAATTGGAAGTAAAGTATATATCTCAAGAGATTATCATAAAAGTTCTAGGATGTTAAAAAGAGCATTTCTTTCAGGACTTCTTGCAACTGGTATAGATGTGATAGATATATTTAATGCCCCATCAAATGTGATGAGACACTGCTTATCAAACAATGAAGATATCTCAGCGGGTATCCACTTTAGACAATCAGTTCAAGACCCTACAAACACTGAAATTATACTTTTTACAAGTGATGGTATGGCAATAGACACTAAAATAGCAAAATCTATTGAGAGAATATTTTTTCGAGAAAACTTTAGAAGAGTAAATCAACACGAAATAGGGGAGATAGATGAGGAAAACAATATCAAACAAAGATATATAGATGCAGTTACATCTAATCTTGATACAAATATATTTAAAGATAATGAACTAAAAGTAGCTACTGATATAATGTTTGGTTCAACTTCTGATATTTATCCTAATATTATGAATGAGCTAGGGATTGAAAATGTAGTTTTAAATGCATACAAAGATGATAAAAGCTTATCAAAACTTTATGCAAATATCACCAAATCACAAGAAAATATGGAAAATATAGTAAAAGCTATGGGATTGGATTGTGGATTTTTAGTCTATCCAAATGGTCAAAGACTTCAAATGATTGATGATAAAGGTAAACTAGTATATGACTACAAAGCTCTTTTAGCAGTTTTAAAACTTCTTGATATCACATCACAAAAAGATACAAAAGTATTTTTGCCAGCTTGGGCACCTGATTTTTGTGAGTATAAAAATCTTGTGATAACAAGAGGAAAACTAAGTAGTGTAAAAGCTCAAGATTTAAAAGAATATGCACTTATAGCATCAACTGATGGACACTTTGCATTTAATGAGTTTGGTCTAAATAGTGACTCTATCTATGCTAGTTTTAAGATTTTGGAGCTTATAAATAAGGCTGATCTTAAAATATCTGAAGTATTAAAACTAATACCTAGCTTTGTTTTCAAAGGGGAAAATCTACCATGCCCTAGCCAATACAAAGGTAAAATGATGAGAAAATTCCTAGAAGATGGAAAAGGTAAAGATACTAGCAACATAGATGGTATAAAAACATGGATAAATGAAGATGAGTGGATTTTAATGGTACCAGATGAGCATAGTGACTATCTAAACTTATACATACAAGCAGAAGATGAAAAAAACGCTAGCAAAATATTTTGGGACTATCAAAATAAGATAGAAAATTGGATAAATGAGTAGTACATCTTTTGATGTGCTACTGTATTATTATTTAGGGTATCTCCAAAAATAGATATTATTCATAAAAGATGAAACTAATACCAAATCAAATTAGAACTAACTATTTAAGTGCTAGTTATAATTTGATTTGGTATAAACTTGGACTTAAATTCATCTTTAAATGTAGAGGTAGTATTAATTCTATGTCATTAATTTCAATAAGTAAAAATAAACCTGAATTAGGATTTTCATCGATAAGAACAGAAAAAACGATATTATCAAAAATTAATGACTTAAAAGAAAAAGATAAACCTAAAAGAGCAACACCAGAAAAGGTACTACAATCTTGGATAATACAAAATGCAATAAAAAACAATTATATACTACCATGTGGAGATGAAATTAAATTTATTACATCTGAAATGGCAGTTTATGATGAAAATAAAAAAAGAATTGTTAATGATATATTAGGCTTTAAGGATGGCAATCTTTATGTTATTGAGCTAAAATCAGATAGAACTATGGGAAGATTAATAGAGCAAGTTGAAAATTTAACTTAAAATTATCGCCTTGTAGCTTACTTCAGGCGTTGTATGAATAAAATAAACATTAAATCAATCTTTAGCTATAATGCTATAAATTATCAAAAACAAATTAAAAAAGTCAAGAATAAAACTATTAAATTTCATGATAAATTAAAACTAAAATTTATTGATTTAAATATTGGTAAGCAAACTGTATTAAAAAAAGATAATGCTAAAAATTTAGGATTAAAAATAATTGAACCAAATATTAATATATCTCAAAAACAAGCTACTTTTGTTAAAGTTCAAAATAAAGAATTAAATAATGATTGGTTAAAGAAAAGAGTAACGCGTTTGGCTTTAGGATTAGAATCATTAGATATTGGAGATGTATTAATAAATAGAATTTTAATGGCAAGAGATGAAACTAAGTATAAACGCTTTATCAGTATAGATGATTTTAAAAAAAGAGTACCAATTATTAATGATACTGATAAAAAAATTCAAAAAATAGTTTTTGATAATCTTCAAATAGATTTAGATAAAATGACTAAACTAAAAGAAAACTTGAAAAACTATAAAGAAGAAAATAGGAACTAACAATGATAACTTACAATCCTAATTATTTAGATAATACAGATATATTTACACCAAATGAGATGAAACTTTTAGAAGAATTAAATCAAAAAGTTTCATTAGAAAAGTTTTTGAACAATAAAAGTTATATAGATAAATTTGGATTAGATTTTATCCATACATCTGCACTTATTGAGGGTAATACTTATGATAAGCTAGACACTCAAGCTTTGATACAATACGGAAGAACAGCAGGTGGAAAAAAATATAGTGATGCTAAAATGATTTTAAATCTTCGAGATGCTTATGAAATATTTATAACACAAGATTTAAAACCATCTAAACAAACTTTAAAAGATTTACACTATATTTTATCTGCTGAGATGATACCTGAAAATAAAAGAGCGACCCCAAGAGATAGTGAAGTTACTATTTTAGGATGTAACTATATTCCATTGGCTACAAAAGAAAAACTTGATGATGAATTAAATTATCTATTTAAAATAAGTGATACTATAGAAAATCCATTTAATAAAGCATTGTATATTCATAATAATTTAGCATATCTTCAATACTTTACTGATTGTAATAAAAGAACTGCAAGACTAATGTTAAATGTAGTTTTAAAAGATACATTAAATATGATATATATCCCAGATGAAGAGAGTGTAAAAGAGTATTTAAAATCTATAGTAACTTACTATGAAACTGGTAATTATACTTTATTTAAAAAGTATTTTATCAACAGTTATAAAAAAGTTATTGAGATGATTGTAGAGATAGAACAATCGAGAGAAAACGAGAGTAACTTTAGAAAATAATCGAGCATTGAAGTAGTGAAACATACAACAAAACCTAGGAGAAAAGATTTTTAGTATTAGGTCAAATTAATTCTAAAAATTATACAGCAATAATTACTTATAGAATACCTAATATTAGAATAATTTCCGTAAGAAGATCAAGAGAAAAAGAGATAAAACTTTATGAAAGCATTAGAAATAGATAAAAAATTTGGTGATAATAAAGAAGATATATTAGAATATTTCGATACATCAAAAATAAGAATGATAAATGAAGAACCCAAAAGAATAAATATTGATTTTCCATCTTGGATGGTTAAATCATTAGACAAAGAAGCAAAGCATATTGGAGTAAGCAGACAAGCAGTCATAAAAATGTGGATAGCTCAAAGATTACAAGAATTAAACTCTAAAGTAGCAACTATATAACAAAGCACAAAAGAGAAACTAGGCTACAATCACCATTATCCGAGCTTTTTTAGTTGTAAATATTGTTTAAAACCTTGTAATCAAATTGAAACATCACTTCAGTACAATTCACTTATGGACAAAAAACTAAAATTAGCCTTTTTATGGCATATGCACCAGCCTTATTATAAAGATGATAAAAACTCATCTACTATGATGCCTTGGGTATTTTTACACTGTTTGAAAGACTACTATGATATCCCTTGGTATGCTAGAGAATTTGATGGTATAAAAGCTACATATAATCTCGTACCATCACTTATTGAGCAGATAAAATCGTATATAAATAATAGTGCAAACGATAAGTTGCTGGAGACTATAAAAAAAGATATAAGAACTTTAAATAGTGAAGATATGGCTATCTTAGAGCATTATCTTTTTTTATCAAATGAAAAAAATATGATAAAACCTCTTAAGAGATATTATGAGCTTTATCTAAAATATAAAACTCACAATAGCTTAAAAGAGTTTGAATATCAAGAGATTTTAGATACTCAAGTGTTGTTTTTATTATCTTGGTGTGGAAACTATCTAAGGGAAAGTAATACAATAGTGAAAAACCTTATAAACAAACAAAGAGTTTATACACACAATGAAAAGCTTAAACTTCTAGAATCTCTTACAGAATTTTTACCCACAATTCTAAAGTACTATAAAGAGTTAAACGATAAAGATAAAATCACACTTTGTACTACTCCATACTATCATCCTATCACTCCTTTACTTTTAGATATCAATAGTGCAAAAGAGGCAAGAGCTGATGTAACTATTCCAAATACTCAAAGTAGTTTTAAAGAGTTAGGGGAAAGAAATACAAGAGATGCTATAGCTTACTTTGAAGAAAACTTTGGAGTGAAACCTACAGGTTTTTGGCCAGCTGAGGGGAGTGTTAGTCAAAAAACAGCAGAGCTATTTAGCTCAAACTCTTTAAGATGGTTTTGTAGTGATGAGGAGATACTCTTTAAAACACTAAATGATAGAGATAAAACAAATATCTATAAAAACTATACTCTAAAAACAAATGAAAACTCTATAGATGTAAGATTTAGAGACCATTTTCTAAGTGATGCTATAGGGTTTGAGTATAGTCAAAAAGATGCAAAACAAAGTGCAGATGAGTTTGTAGTTCATCTAAAAAATATCTATGATTCTTGTGATTTCAACCCTTTAGTAAATGTGATACTTGATGGTGAAAATGCTTGGGAGTTTTTTCCAAACAATGCACAAGAGTTTTTTTATGAATTATATAAGAATTTTGAAGATATACCTTGGATAGAGTGTGTCACTATGGATGAGATATCAAGTGATAGCGATATCAAAAAAGTAGATATCTCACATCTCTCATCAGGAAGTTGGATCAATGGTAACTTTGATATCTGGATAGGAAGCGATGAGAAAAATAGAGCTTGGGAGCTTCTTGATATCACTAAACAAGAGTATGATAAACAAAAAGAGCATCTAAACGATGAAGTAAAAGAGCTTATAGAAAAAGAGTTTATGATAGCACTTGGAAGTGATTGGTTTTGGTGGTATGGAGATGACCACTTTACAGTTCAAGCAAAAGAGTTTGATGACCTTTTTAGGAAACATCTTATAAATATCTACAACTTTATGAATATAAATACCCCCTCACAGATACTTATACCTATAGTGCAAGATACCCAAAACAGTAACTTTCACACTAAACCAAAGAGTTTTATCACACCTACAGTTGATGGTATAAAAAGTGATTATTTTGAGTGGCTTGATTGTGGACAGATAGATATAACAAAAGAGTTTAGTGTGATGGACTCTACAAATAATATTGTTACAAAAGTTCTATATGGGTATGATAGTGATTCTATTTCATTTTTATTTGAGGGTGATTTTTCAGATAATAAAAGAATAGATATAAAATTAGACAATAAAGATATAAAAGATTATGAGATTTTTTATACAAATTTAAAAGCAGAGATAAAAATACCACTTCAAAAAAAAGATGAAAAGATAGATTTTAAATTTGAGATAAAAAAAGATAAAAAAACTCTTCAGACATTTCCTATATATAATGATTTTATAATATGTATAGAAAATCTAAATCTTAAAAAATGGTATATATAGGTTAAAAATGGATTCAAAATTTAGATACAATAAACTTTTTAGACAATGGGTACTTTTTGCTCCAAGTAGAGCCAAAAGACCAATGGTAAACAATAACTTTCAAGTAAAAAACAGTGAACAATGCCCTTTTGATAAAGGAAATGAACACCTAACACCAAATGAACTTTTACGAATAGGTGATGATGAAAACTGGCGATGTAGAATAGTTCCCAACCTTTACAATGCATTAAGTATAGAAGATGAGATAAATTCTAAAAAAGTTGGATGTTTTGAGGAAAAAAGTGGCTTTGGAGCTCATGAGGTGATAATAGAAACACCACATCATGATAAACAGATGTTTGAGTATAGCATAGATGAGTTTTTTGATTATTTTACTATTATAAAGCTAAGATTAAATGACCTTAAAAAAGATATACGACTTAAATATTTTAGTATCTTTAAAAATCAAGGTATTGATGCAGGTGCTTCACAATCCCACTCACATTCACAAATAATAGCGATGCCATTTTTACCACAAAAGATAAAAGTAGATTTAGAGTACTACAAAGAGTATAAAAAAGAACACGAAAGAGATTTTTTTGATGACATTATAAGTGATGAAAAAAACTTTCAAAAAGGTATCTTGTATGAAAACAGCTCTTTTATAGCTATGGTTCCATTTGCTTCAAAGTACCCTTTTGAGACTTTAATAATAGCTAAAGATGATATAAACTCTATACTAAATTGTGAAGATAAAGAGCTTTATGCTTTAAGTGAAGTTATGAATTTTATATTTAAAAAGCTTTTCCAAGCTTTGGGGGATATACCTTTTAATCTAAGTATAAAAAATGGGGATATTCAAAGTAAAAGAAATCCAAATAGATTTCATATATTAATAAGCCCGCGACTTTATAAAACAGCAGGTTTTGAACTAGATAGTGATATCTTTATCAACACATTTATGCCAGAAGTTGCGGCACAAATTTTATTATCAAACAAAGGAGAATAGTTATGTCAGTTTTATTTTGTACAAGTGAGATGTATCCATATGCTAAAAGTGGAGGTTTGGGAGATGTGGCACAAAGTCTTCCTGAAGCTTTAAGAAAAAAAACAAAAGTTTATACTATCTTACCACTTTATCAAACAATTGATAGGGAAAAGTTTGGTATTGAGTATGCTAACTTAACATTTGATTATGTGATAGATGGTATCTCACATCAATTTGATGTTTTTGTAAATAAAAAAAACAGATATGAGCTATTTATCTACAATCCTATCTTATGTGATAGAGAGGGTCTTTATCATGATGGCTATGGTGATTTTGGGGACAATGGTCTTAGGTTTGGACTATTTTCTTATGCTTGTTTAGAGACTATGTTAAGAATGAATTTAAAAATAGATGCGATTCATCTAAATGATTGGCAAACATCACTTATAGCACTTTTGGTAAAAACAAGATACAAACTTCCACAAAAAGTGATACTAACTATCCACAATCTTGCATATCAAGGGGTATTTAGTAAAGATATAATGGATCAGCTTGAACTTGACTGGGTTGAGTGTTTTAAACCTGAAGCTTTAGAGTATCATGACCAGGTAAATTTTTTAAAAGCTGGGATTTTTTATAGTGATAAAGTAACAACAGTAAGTCCAACATACGCAAATGAGATACAAACACCACTTTTTGGAAAAGATTTAGATGATGTTTTAAGAGCAAATAATTATAAACTACAAGGGATACTAAACGGTGTGAGCTACGATACATTTAATCCAAAAAGTGATGATATGATATACAAAAACTATTCACTTCAAACATATAAAGATAAACAGATAAATAAAAAGAAACTTTTAAAAGATATAGGATTTATAGAAGCTGATAAACCTTTATTTGTTTTTATAGGAAGATTTACACAACAAAAAGGGATAGACCTTTTAATAGAATCTCTTAATCTTTTCAAAGATTTTGAAGCAAATTTAGTTATACTAGGAAGTGGTGAAGAACACTATGAAACTATATTTAATAATATTAGCGTTTCATATCCAAATGTATATATAAAAATAGGCTACGATGAGAGTTTCTCAAGAAAACTCTATGCAGCAGCTGACTTTTTACTTATGCCTTCAACCTTTGAACCTTGTGGATTAAATCAAATGATTTGTATGAAATATGGATGTTTACCAATAGTAGCTAAAACAGGTGGACTTAAAGATAGTGTAGTTGACTTTACAGATGTGGACTACAAACAGCTTAAAAACTACGCTGGAATTGGTGTAACTTATGAGGAGCATAATATCTTTTGGTTTATGCATGCTATTGCAAAAGCACTTTCTCTTTATGGAAACTATAAAAAATATGAAAAGATATCAAAACACAATATGAAAGTAGATAACTCTTGGAAACACTCAGCAAAAGAGTATCTGGCACTTTATAGTTAATTATTATATAATAAAAATAAAAAGGTTGATTATATATGCTAGATACTAGGCGACACCTTATAGGATTTTTTAATAATGCATACAAAGTATCATTAAAATTCATTTTTACGGGTTTTACACTTTCACTTATTATAGCACTTGGGATAACATTTATCCCTGAATATGGTATAAATCAGGATATGAGATATACCATGTTTATCTTGCTTTTTGCAGCTGGACTTTGGATAAGTGAAGCTATACCTGCATTTGCGGTATCTCTTTTGGTCATAGCTTTAGAGATAGTGCTTTTAGGTTGTGGTGATTTTAATTTTGAGGGGTGCAACAAAGATTGGAAAGTTTATCTTGAACCTTGGTCTTCACCTTTGATATTTCTTTTTTTAGCTGGTTTTATAATGGCTGCAGCTGCTTCTAAAACAAAACTTGATATTTGGATAGCCAAAAAAGTTCTATTTTTTGCAGGGGGAAAACCACATAATATAATAACTGCACTTATAGCTATAACCTTTTTATTGTCTATGTTTGTATCAAACACTGCAACAGCTGCTATGATGATAACCATACTACTTCCTTTGATGTCACATATAAAAGAATCAAACCCATTTAAAAAAGCGGTACTTTTATCTGTAGTAATAGGTGCAAACCTAGGGGGTATGGCTACAATAATAGGCACTCCCCCAAATGCAATAGCAGTAGGTATACTTGGTGAAAATGCACCCTCATTTATAGGCTGGATGTTCCTTGCTCTACCTCCATCAATAGCCGTTGTTATTATTTTAAGATTTGCAATAATAAAATTTTATAAATCAACAGAACCATTTATTGATTTAAAATCGATAAAAGAGGTAGATCACTTTGATGATTCAACAAAGAAATTTTCAAAAATACCCACTACTCCTAGTTGGAAAAAGAACATTACAGTTGCAATATTTGCCATTACTATTCTTTTATGGCTAACAGGACCTCTTCACCATATACCGACAACTGTTGTATCACTTGTACCAATTATAGGGTTCACACTTTTTGGGATACTTGATGCTGATGACATTTGCCGTATACGATGGGATGTGATAATCCTTATAATAGGTGGACTTAGCCTTGGACTTGCTGTATCAAAAACAGGTCTTGATATGTTTATAGCAAACTCTATTAGTACTGACGGGATATCAATATTATGGATGATGCTGATATTTTCATATCTTATTGTGATTATCTCAAATTTTATGAGTAATACTGCTGCTGCTAATATAATGATCCCTATTGTTATAGCTGTTGCTACTACTATATCTAGTACAAGCCAAAGTGTAGCAGCGGTTATTGCTGTAACACTTAGTGCATCATTTGCTATGAGTTTAGCAGTTTCTACACCACCAAATGCAATTATATATTCTAGTAAAAAGATACAAAGTAAAGACTTCTTAATTCTAGGACTTATTTCTGGGATTTTAGGACCACTTTTTGCAGTAGGGTGGCTTAATTTGGTGTATTAATAGGGATTCTAGATTAAGTTTTATTTAAGATTAAGAAATAAATTACGCGTGATTTGGTGGTTTTGACTATATTATTTGTATCTCAAGTTCTAAGCTTATATCAAATCTCTTTTTGACTTTATTTTTAGCTAAATTTATAAGTGTAATAGCATCTTCAAAAGTAGCATCACCTAAATTTACTAAAAAATTAGCATGTATTGAACTAAAAGATATATCACCAATACGATATCCTTTTAGACCAACTTGTTCTATTAAAAAACCAGCACTATAGTTGTTTGGATTTTTAAAACAACTTCCTGCACTTGGCTGTTTTGGTTGATTGTTTCTCATATCTAAAAATTTTTTTTGTTGAGTTTTATTATATCCAAACTCTAAATCAAAAGAAACTTCAAATATAATATCATCTATTTTGGTCTCTCTATATCCATAATCAATATTATTTTTTAAAATAACACCATCTTTTGTAGTGATACTATATATATAGTTAAAAATCTCCCAGTTCTTAAGTCCAGCATTCATTTTTGTAAGCCCACCAATATTTCCAGGCAGTTTTGTAAGAAATTCCATATTTGCAATATTATGTTTTTTACAATAACTCAAAAGCTTTACACTAGATGTTACTGCACCTACTATGAGTTTATTATTTTCTTGTTTGATATAATCAAACTCCTCAGATAATATAGCCAAAGCAGGGGGGTTGTTAGAGATTAGAAGATTATTTGCTTTTCCTATTATTTTATAATCTGAATAATCATCTATTGTTTCTATTGATTTTACTTTATGCACACCACCTATTTGTATAGATGAGTATTTTTTAAAATCAATAGTTTTATACATAAATTTTCTTTTTAAGAGTTTCGTAAATTTTTATATTCACTAGGTATTGTATAATCTTGAGCTTTTATAAGACTATCATAAAAACCATGTTTAAATCCAAGCTCATATAGCTTATCTAGTGCTTGATATTGAAGAGAGCTAAGTTCTATAGAATCATCATTTGCATAAAGTCCTAGATATGTTTGAAGAGTATCATGATCTACTCTAATAAGATCTCTTTCAAGTAACATTTTAGATAATAATAGCTTATTATTATTTGCTACATCAACTGCTTTTATAAGTGTATTCTCATATTCGATTGATTTATTTAATGGAATAGACCTTCTAATGCACATACCACCTAGAGGAAGAGGTAGCTTATCTCCAGCTAACTCTTGCCAAATATCCCACATCTCTTTTTCAACTTCAAGTTTATCATTATAGGTCAAAATAGACTCATGTATTAAAACACCAGCATCAACTTTACCATCTAAAACAGCTTGTTCTATATCTAAAAAATTCATATATGTTATTCTAGCTTCAGGATAAGCTATTTTAAACAACAATGCATTTGTTGTGTATTCTCCACTTAGTGCTACTTTAAAATTTCTTTTCAATCTTTTATCTTTTTGTTTTACAAGCTTTGGACCATATCCATCACCAAAACTAACTGCGGTTTTAAGTAAAGCAAAATCATTTTTAACAAATGGATAAAGTGCAAAACTAATAGCACAAATATCATATGTACCTTTTAATGTCGCTTGATTTAGTGTCTCTATATCTAAAGCGATATTGTCAAATGTTGTGTTTGGTAGATCAACCCATCCTAATTTAATAGCATAATACATAAAAATATCATCTGCATCTGGTGAGTGTGCAACAGTAATATTATCCACAAAAACCCCTTATAATTTTTTTTGTCATTATACTTTATTTTTGTGGTAAATTTGTTTAAATTTTATCTATCTTTTTTAAAAGCTTTTTTACTATATCAAGTTCTTGTTCTAAAGATTCTTTTTTCTTTTTTGTTTTTACTGTTGATATTTTTGATTTTATCTTATTGTGTTTTGATTCTAAAGATTTTTTTATATCAATTTTTTTATCATATTCTTTCTTTTGTTCTTTTTTTTTCAAATCAAAAAACTTCTCTGTTTTTTTAATAATATCCTCTATTTTCATGATTTTGCCTTTGTGAGTTTTTGTATATCCTGATCTTTTATCCACAGTGTTGTTGCTACTTCTATAAGTCTTTTTGATATAGCATATGCATAAGAGGAGTCATTTATAAGAGATGTTGCCATTTTTGAGTCAATAAGATTTTCTCTTATTAGATAATCAATCTTGCCAGTTTCAACCACATCTAAATCTTCTATCTCTTTCTTTAAAAATTCGATTTTTGTTAATACTTCGACATCATCATTTTGATTTCTTAAGTTTTGTATCTTATTTAACATTTTACCTATTTTTTCTCTTAGAAGGTTATATTCATCTTTAATAATTTGATTTTTGCTTTTTAGATAATGATCAATATTTTTTTGTAACTCTCTTGTATCTTTTACTGCCTCTACTATATCTTTTGATGCGATTTTATAATAATAAACTTTTCTCATCTCATCTTCATTCATATTATCTTGTGACAAAGTAGCAAAATGAACTATATCACCATAGATACCTTTTATATTTGATGTATAAAATTTATCAATATCTATTTGGATTTTATCTGTTGAGTTTGAAACTACTTTAGATAAATCATTTTGTGTAAATAATGCGTGTCTATGCAAGGATAATGAGTGAGCTAAAACTTCTGTTGAATTATCATATAGATGAATCACCTCTTTTTCAATAGCAGCAATTGCTGATTGAGGCATAGCAATAACATCTAGGTCCAAAAACCTAGCTCTATGGATGTTTTTGTTCTCTTCTAAAAATAGACTTTCTAAAAATACAACTAGTTTAAAAGTAAAAGGTGATACAGCAAGAACTCCAATAATATTAAATATAGTATGAAATAATGCTAATTTCATAGCATAATCATTTTGTCCAATTCCTAAAAATTCAGATAAATAAGTAACTAAATTGGCTAATTGATAAAGAAAAACAATAGCGATAAATCCAGTAACCATATTGAAAATAAAATGTGCCACTGCTAGTCTTTTTCCATTTGCATTTGAAGATAATGCACCTAAAACTGCTGTGACTGTTGTACCAATATTTGCTCCAATTGCAAGCTGTAGACCATTCATATAGTCAATCTGTCCTGTTGCTAAAGCTGTGATTATTAGAGCTACTGTTGCACTACTTGATTGAATCACTATGGTAGCAATAGCACCTAATAAAACATATATTAATACCCCAAGATATCCATCTATTGCGTATTGTGCTAGGTCAAGACCAGCTTTTAGTGTCTCAAATCCCTCTTTCATATATCCAATACCAAGAAATACAAATCCCAATCCAACTAATACATTTCCTAATCCTTGATATGTTTTGCTTGCTGAAAATCTAAACATAACACCAAATATCAACATAGGCATAGCATAGTGTGCTATTTTTATCTTTACACCAAAAGATGAGACTATCCAAGCAGTTGTAGTAGTACCGATATTTGAACCAAAAATAACACCTATGGCTCCAGATAAACTAATAAGCTCAGCACTTAAAAATGATATAATAATAATACTAATAAGAGATGAACTTTGAACTACCGCTGTAGCTAAAAAGCCTGTACCTATCGCTTTTGGTACAGTGTTTGTGCTTGTCTCTAAGACTTTTTCAAGAATTCCTCCACTAAATAGTTTGAAGCCATCCTCCATAAATACCATACCTATTAAAAATATAGCTATACCTGCTATGATTGTTTTTGCATCATTACTTGAAAATAAAAGATATGCTACACCTAATAATAAAAGTGGATTTAGTATTTTTTTTACCATATTAATATCCCACAATTCTCATTTTTGCTATTAGCTCTCCATCTTTGTTTGGTTCAACTTTTAGTGTAGTTGATATTGGTGATTTTGTATTGGAAAATTTACCCTCAATAGTTTGTAAAACATGCCAGTATTTTTCAAAAAAAGGTGTATCTATCTCTTTGATATGCTCTCTTTTTATAACATCGTATATATATTCAATAGCATGCATATAGTATATTTTATTTATTGCTCTTTGTGTCCTATAATCTTTCATTATTTTAAGATTTTCTATCCATGCCTCTTTTTCAATATCTGATAATGTTTTGTTTTTATAAACATCATCAATCTCTAAGTCTAATTTTGAAGCGTAGCTAATAGCTTCTTGTTGGGCTATATCATATAGTTTTGGTTCATATGAGGTCATGATTTTATACATCTCTTCATCATCTAATCTTTTTGTACCAATATCATAACTATATGAGTGGTGTGTTTCATAGTTTTTATCGATGGCACTTAAAATTTGTATAGATATCATTAAATAAACATATTTATCTTCCTTTCCATCTTTGAAGCTAATTCCATGGTGATTAATAAATGGTCGAGGACCAGCATATTTTATTTTCATTTTATATCCTTTGTGTATAAATTATACTACTTATTAGCTTATTTAAACTAATAAGATTAATTAAGATTATTTATTGAACTTTTTGATAAAATTCCGAAAAACTAAAAAAGGCAAATGATGATTGACAAAACATTAGATAAGTTTAGATTGGTTGCTACTATAGAGGGGATATCATTTTTGGTACTGTTATTTATAGCAATGCCACTAAAATATATGTTTGGTTTCCCAATAGCAACAAAAATTGTAGGTATGATTCACGGTGGATTATTTATGTGGTATTTATATGAATTATACAATGCACATAGTGAATACAAATGGAATATAAAATTCACTTTATGGGCTTTTGTAGCTTCTTTGATACCATTTGGTACATTTTATTTAGAAAAACAGTTAAAAGCTATGAAGCAAGAGTCTTAATTTATCATTTTTTAATTTCAAAATAATTCAAATATAGTATGATGTCAGTTATTATATTATAAGGATATTTATGAAAGATTATAAAAAAGATATAAAAATATTAATATCAATATTAGTAGTTATTACTATTTTGATATTATTAAATATAAACTACTTCTTTTCACAAGAAACTATAAATCAAGTTGAAATTCTAAACTACAACAAACTTGAAGATAACAACAAAACAAATTTTACGATAAAAAGATAGTTTGAATGGATAATATAACTACTCTTATAAAAAATAAACTAGATATAGATGAAAAATATATTAAAAATATAATATCATTATTTGAAGATGGAAATACAATTGCATTTATTGCAAGATACAGGAAAGATCTCACAGGAAATTGTAGCGATGAGAGACTTCTAGAGTTTCAAAATATATACGAATATAGTATAAAACTAATATCAAAAAAAAGTGATTTAGAGAAAACTTTAAAAGAGAAAGGTTTTTTGACAAGTAGCATAAAACAATCAATAGATGCAGCAACTACTTTAAGTGTTTTGGATGATATATATGAACCATATAAGGGTTTAAAAAATAGTCGTGCTAATGATGCTATAAATAATGGATTGGAAGATTTGGCAAATATTATATCAACAATGAAGTATAGTATTGGTGATATTGAAAAAAAAGCAAAACATTTTTTGAACAACAAAATAACAAATATAAAAGATGCTCTTGATGGTGCAAAAGATATTATAGCATTAAGATATGCACAAGATATAAAGTCAAAAGATATCACAAGAAACTTTATTCAAAACCATGGAATTTTAAATACAAAAAAAACAAAAACATTTCAAGAAGATGGTTTATATAAGGATTTATCAAATATAGAAATAAAAGCAAAATATATAAAGTCATATAAACTTTTAGCGATATTTCGTGCTGTAAATGATAAACAAATAAGTATGAAGATTGGTATTGATGAAGATTATTTAATAAATGGAATCAAAAAATTCAAAATACCAAATTGGGCAAATAGTTCGAAAAAGTTTGTAGAAGATGCTTATATTGATGGTCTAAAAAGGTTATTGATCCCTAGTATTAAAAGAGAATTTATTTCAATACTTAAAGAGAAAGCAAGTGACGAAGCGATAGAACTTTTTGGCAAAAATTTAGCAGAATTACTTATAGCACCACCATTAATAAATCAAATAATATTAGGTATGGACCCAGGGTATAAAACAGGATGTAAAATAGCAGTACTTGATAAAGATGGAAAATATCTTGATTGTGAAGTGATATATCTTTTAAATCAAAATAATATAGAGAGAAGTTCAAAAAAAGTTTTGTCATTAATCAAAAAATACAAAGTCACAACAGTAGCAATAGGGAATGGTACAGGTTCTAAAGAGAGTGCTTTATTTATATCAAATCTTATAAAAACAAATAATTTAAATCTAAAATATGCAGTAGTAAGTGAAATTGGAGCTTCTGTTTATTCTGCATCAAAAATAGCCCAAGAGGAGTATCCAGATTTGGATGTAACTATAAGAGGGGCTATATCTATAGCCCAAAGATTGCGAGATCCTATGTCGGCTTTGGTGAAAATAGATCCAAAAAGTTTAGGAATAGGTCAATATCAACACGATTTAAATCAAAAGAAATTAAAAGAAAAATTAAATACAATAACTTTTTTGCTTGTAAATAAGGTTGGTGTTGATTTAAACTCTGCTTCATATAAATTATTGGCTTATGTTTCTGGTATTTCAGAAAAGTTAGCAAAAAACATCATAGAATATAGAGAATCAATAGGCAAGTATAAAAGTAAAAAAGAGCTTCTAAAAGTAAAAGGATTGGGTAGTAAAGCTTATGAGCAAAGTGTTGGTTTTTTTAGAATTAAAGATGGAGATAGCTTTTTAGATAATAGTGGTATTCATCCTGAAAGTTATACAATAGCAAACAACATAAAGAAAGATTTTGATATATCAAACTTATCAAATGATGATATAAATAGTATCTTAGAAAAATATGAGATAGGTAAGCTTTCACTAGATGATATGATACAAGAGTTAAAAAAACCAGGATTTGATATAAGAGATGAATTAAACGAGATATCTTTTTGTGAAATAATAAAAGATATCGAAAATCTAAATGAAGGTGATAAAGTAAGTGGAGTTGTTAGAAATATTACAGATTTTGGTGCATTTGTTGATATAGGGTTAAAAGATGATGCTTTGCTTCATATATCAAAAATATCAAAAAAAAGGATATCTCACCCTATGGATATATTAAGTATAAATCAACAGTTGAAAAATATAATTATTGATAGTATTGATTTGAAAAAAAGTAGAGTATCATTATCTTTAATTGAATAAAGATAATGATATATTTATTAGAAGCTAGCCCATTCATCATCACTGTTATCTGATGTTATTGGGTTTATCTGTTTTGGTGTCGCTTTTGCAATTGTTGCAGTTTGTGTTGGTTTTGTAGTTGTTTTATTTGTTATATTTGTTGTTTGTACTTCACATGCATCAAGTTGTTTGGCAGTAATATTATCTTTTCCATCAAATTCTTTTTTATTTGCATCAGATACTACAAGATTTGCAATTTTATCTGTTTGTAGTGCTACACATTGTGTTTGTGAAGCGATGTTTGCATTTTCTTGAGTTTGTTGGTCTAGTTGTGTTACTGCATTGTTGATTTGTTCTATTCCTGATCTTTGCTCTTTTGAAGCAGTCTCAACATTTTGAATCAATTCAATTGTTTTTGATATATTTTCATTTAGACTTTGATAACCATCTATCATCTCATCTGAAATCTTTTTACCATTGTTTGCTTTTGTTGTTGCATTTGAAACAAGTGTTTTTATCTCATTTGCAGCTTCTGCTGATCTTGATGCTAGGTTTCTTACCTCTTGTGCAACTACAGCGAACCCTTTTCCAGCTTCACCTGCTGTTGCTGCTTCTACTGCAGCATTTAGACTTAGAATATTTGTTTGAAATGCTATTTGGTCTATTACACTTATTGCTTCATTGATAGCTGTTACTTCGTTGTTTATCTCATCCATAGCTGTTGTAGTTTGTGTTGCTAGGCTTTGACCTTGATGTGTTGAAGATGTCACCTCTTTTGCATATTGAGCCATTTTAACAATATTATTTGTATTGTTTTCAATATTGCTTGTGATTTGCTCAAGAGAAGCTGCTGTTTCCTCAAGTGCTGCTGCTACTTCATTTGAATTTTTGTTTAGAACATCAACATTTGATAGAAGTGATTGAGAGCTACTACTTAGTGTTAATCCATTCTCTTTATTCTCTACAAGAGTTTTTGTTATAGATGTTCTTAGTATATTTATATCTTCAATTAAGTTTGCAAATACACCACCTTTTTCAACACCATCTATTTCAAGCTTTGTTCTATAGTCAAGTTTAGAATACTCTTCCAATATTGTATTCATCTTAACAAATCTCTCTTTTAAGTGTTCTAGTGCATGATTAACTGTTGCTTTTAGTCTTATTAGGGCTGGATTATTTGTATTTACTTTGATATGTTCTGAGAACCATCCATTACCTAATCTATGCATCACTGATTGAGTATCTTTGATAAATAATTCATCCTCTTTAATACCAGCTTCTATATCATCTAAATAAGAGTTTATATTTTTTGAAATATCTGCTATTTCATCGTTGTTTTGAATATCAATTCTATTTGATGCTTTTCCAGTGTTTTTAAGCTCTTCTGTAGCATCTTGTAGTTGTTTTAGACTTTTGAAGATACTTGTTCCTATAAATGTAGCTAAAATACTTACAGCTAATACAAGGATAAATACGATTATATATGCTTGTGTGATAGTAGAGTCTTCTGTACTTTTTACTTCTGCTTTGATAGTTTTTACAAGTGATTTTATAACTGATGTTGTTTTTCCAACTGTATCTCTCATCTTCTTTTTTAAACCATCATTTAGTGATAATCCAACCTCTTTTTGTGCATTAGCAAGTGCTAAAAAAGATTTTTTATATGATACTAGCGAATCTAAAACCAATTTTTTTTGTTCAGGTGTGAAATTTTTTTTGTTTTTAGATATATTTTTATACATACTATCAGCTTTTTTTGCAAGTTTTGAGACATATTTTATATCACCTCTTAGCATAAAATCTTTTTCATGTTTTCGTAGCTCTAAAACAGATGATAAAAGTTTGTAAAATTTTATCTCTTTTGTTATATCTTGCATAGTTTTTGCTGATGCTCTTAAGCTACCATATAGTGCATCAGTAGGAGTGAGTCCTATCTCCTTTTGTTTATTTACAATTTTTACAAAACAAACTTTATATGCTTTTATAATAGATACAAATTGATCCACTTTAGAGTCATCTATACCTATATCTTGTAACATAACTTTTAATTTTGTAGTGTTCTTATACAGTCCCTCTATCGCTTTATTAAATTTTGCTTCATCTTGTAATGATTTTGTTGCTAAGAAATTTTTCTCTTGCATTCTTAAGAGTCTCATATCAGCTCTTAAATCACCAACTTTTTTTTCTGCACTTTCAAGTTTACCAATTGTATTTATTGATACATTTAGTAAAACAGCTAAAGATGCTAAACCTATAATAGAAATTAGTGTTAAAATAACCAATCTCATCTTAATTGTCATATTGCCAAACATTTTCCAACCTTTTTATAAAATTTGTCACTATTTTGTAATATTTAATGATATATTATCATAGAAAAACTTATTTATATATTTGAATTAGTTATAAATTTAAGAAAATTTAGATATACTTCCATCAAAGGTATGACAAATAATAGCTTTGATTATTTACTTAATCAAAGAGGAAAGTCTGGGCTGCTGTGAAGTATGGTTCCATCTAACTGATGGCTAGGGTAACCTAAGGGACAGTGCAACAGAAAGTATACTACTTCACTCTTGGTTAGAGATGAAGAAAAGGTGAAACGGTAGAGTAAGAGCCCACCAGCGTTTTGAGTAATCTTAACGGCTATGTAAACCCAACCTGCAGCAAGAAAAGATTGGTAAAACTTCACAATTATCCTTTTCGCTAGATTGACTATGTAAATTGTCAGCTAGATAAATTATTATTAACTACAAAACTCAGCTTATCGTTGTACCTTTTGAGTTTATCTATTATATCCACCACCTTTTCCTTTGTTTTGACCTATGTTTTTATTTAGTTCTTTGTAAATTTGACGAAACTCTTTTTTATCTATAACACCATCATTATTTATATCATATTTATTAAAAGTATCTATTCCTCTACCTTTGTTTTTTGAATAGTTTTGTCCTTTATTTCTAATATTCATCATCTCTTGTTGTCTAATTGTATGAAACTTATTATACTCTTTGAAAGTAACTTTTCCATCTTTGTTTATATCAACATTTTTAAATTGAGGAGCAGTTGAGGCACCTTTTAATGCACGACCTTCATCTGTTTTTTGTATCATTTTTCTAGCTTGGTCATTATAAAACTCTTGAGATGTTAAAACGCCATCACCATTTTTATCCGCTTTTGTGAACTTCTCTTTAGCAGTAGGTACTGCAAAACCTAGTGTAGCTATTAGTGATACAAGTAGTAGATTTTTTGTTAAATTTTTCATAATAATCCTTTTTAGATTATTATATCATCTTAAAAGCTTATAATCAAGGTATTTATTGGGTTTATGTGGATTGTATTTAGATTAAAATATGGCGACCCCAGATGGAAATTGTTTTGTATTCTTATCTTGTAAGTACCATCTCCAATATGTGTACCTAAATTTTGATTTCATTCTAAATTTTTTAAGAGCTCTTCATACTCTAATAATAAGTTTTTATCTTGTTTAAATAATCTTTTTCAGAAATAGAAGAATATTGTAAACAATATAATAAATAAAACAATTTAGTTTTAATACTAAATTAAAACTAAATTTGGTACAATATACTATCTTCAATTTAAAGGTAAATTAAATGTATTTAAGTCAAGATATAAAACCAATTAGTTATTTAAAAACAAAAACAGCTGATGTTATAAATAATGTAAATGAAAATCAAAGAGCAATAATCATAACACAAAATGGTGAGGCAAAAGCAGTTGTTCAAGATATTAAAAGTTACGAAAATTTACAAAATTCTTTAAATTTATTAAAATTAATTGTTCAGGGTGAAAACGATATTGAAAACAATAATGTTATTGAACAAGAAAAAATGTTTAACAACTTAGAACAAAAATTATTTTGAGAAAATTAAATGAAACAGTTTGAAATCATATGGACAAAAAGTGCCCAATTTGATTTAGAATTAATTATTGAATATATAAAAACTGATAGTTTAAGTACAGCAAAGAAAATATTTTTTGAAATTAAAAAAGAGTGTAATAATTTATATTTTTTCCCAGAAAGAAAAAGAATTGTACCAGAATTACAACAAATTGGCATTTTGAAATATAGAGAAATTATCCACAAAAGGTGGAGAATAATATATAAAATTGACAATACAAAAGTTTATGTTTTATTAGTAGTGGATTCGAGTAGGAATTTAGAGGATATATTATTTCAAAGATTAATTAAACTGAAATGATAACAAATCGTAGGAGAAAAATGAGTGTAAACTGCCGCGTAAAGATACTTAAAATTTATGATTATTAAGCTGTGATACCCACATCGTTCTTCATCTTAGCTTATAATCAAGGTATTTATTGGGTTTATGTGGATTGTATTTAGATTAAAATATGGCGACCCCAGATAGATTTGAACTACCGTTACATGGATGAAAACCATGAGTCCTTGGCCAACTAGACGACAGGGTCAATTAAAAATGGAAGTATAGTATAAGCTTAATTTATAAAAGCTTAACTATTTATTTTTTCTTTTATCTCTTTTGCGATTTGTGTTATATTTGATATTTTTTCATTATAATTTAAACTATCATCTAATAAGTGTTTTACAAAAGCACTACCGACTATAACACCATCTACACCTTTTGCTTTCTCTTTTGCTGTTTTTTGATCAACACCAAATCCTATATATATTGGTGTATCTGTACAGTTTCTTACATTTTGTATAACTTTTGTTAAATCTTCACTAGCACCACTTCCAGTAATCCCAGCATAAGCAACCATATAAATAAACTTGTTGCTATTTTGTGTTATTAGTTTGATTCTATCTAAAGAATCAGTTGGAGCAACAAAATCTATAATAGTTTGGTCATATTTTTTAAATAGCTCTTTGAATGGTTTTGATTCTTCATATGGAAGATCTGGAATAATCGAGCCTTGAATATTGTATTGCTGACCTTTTTTTAGAAAATCTTCAATCCCATAATGAAAATATGGATTCATATATCCCATCCATAATGTATCCATATGTGGTGCAATTTTACTACTGACATCAAATAAATCATCTAATTTAAAACCATTTTTTAAAGCTGTTAAACTAGCTTTTTCGATTATTGGTCCATCTGCAACTGGATCTGAAAATGGAATACCTAACTCAAGAGTATCAACACCAGCATCTTTCATACTAAGTGCTAAATCTACTGTAAAATTGTTGTTTGGTAATGATGATGTTATAAATCCTACTAATTTTTTCAATTCTTATCCTACTTATAATAATTTCTTTAGTATAATCTTACCATAAAATTCTAAAGGGTTTATTTATGAAACAAACAGTTACTTCTATACAAAAAGCTAAAGGAGTAAGAAAATTAACAATGATTACAGCTTATGATGCATTATTTGCAAAATTATTTGATGAAGAGGTTGATTTTATTTTAGTAGGTGATAGTTTAAATATGAGTTTTTCAGGTAACAGCGATACACTTAGTATAGGTATGGATCAAATGCTTTATCATACAAAAGCTGTATGCAATGGTGCAAAAAATACATTTATTATTTGTGATATGCCATTTGGTACATATGTAAATGAACCATTAGCACTAAAAAATGCAATATCAGTATATCAAAAAACACAAGCAGATGCAGTAAAAATAGAAGGTGGTGTAGAAAAAGCACATATAGTTAAATATCTTACATCAAATTCTATAGCAGTAGTTGGACATATAGGCTTGATGCCACAAAATGTTAGAAGTGAAGGTGGATATAAAATAAAAGGAAAAGATGACTTAAATGTTCAAAAGCTAATACATGATGCTATAGCTATTGAAAAAGCAGGTGCGTTTTTATTGGTTGTTGAGGGTGTTAAACCTGATGCAGCAAAAGCTATAACAGAAGCAGTAAAAATACCAGTAATAGGTATAGGTGCTGGTGTTGATACAGATGGTCAAGTTCTTGTATGGTCCGATATGTTAGGTTTTTTTGATGAATTTAAACCAAAATTTGTAAGAAGATATCTAGATGGTGCTACAATGGTAAAAAATAGTGTGAAACGATATGTTCAAGATGTAGAAAATAAAAGTTTTCCATCTATTGATGAAACTTATTAAAGAAAAAAAAGATACAATTAATTTAAAATTTTAAAAGGGATAAAAGGTATGCAAAATAAAAAAAGTATAATCTCAACAATTGCGATTATAATGTCTGTAATGTTTATAGTTATGATTATTAATATAACATTAAACTTAAGAGATTTTGGTTTTAATAGTGCAAAAACTAAGGCAGATTTGGTAGCACAAAGTGTCAAAAATGGTTTAACAGCACATATGGTTAATGGTATTATGCAAAATAGAGGTTTTTATATAAACCAAACTAAACACCTTGAAAATGTAGATGATCTTTGGATTATTCGTTCAAAAACCGTAGAGAAGCAATATGGTGCAGGAAAAGAGATGGTGCAAGACGATATTGATAAACAAGTATTAAATACTGGAAAATCTATTGAAGTTATTGATGAAAATCTATTTGGACATAGTACTTATCGTATAACAATTCCATATACAGCAGAAACAACCTCAGATATAAACTGTTTAAGCTGTCATGATGCAAAACTTGGAGATACGCTTGGTGTTATCTCTATGGTTATTACAATGGATGATTTAAAACTAACAAGTACAAAAATTATAGCATATACTTCAGCTATCTCATTTATTTTAATATTGATTATTCTTTGGTTTGTAAGAAGACTAGTAATTCCTTATTTAGCAATATTTGAATCAATTAAAGATGTTATGCAAAAAGCACATAATGGTGATTATTCTGGAAGAATAGAGGGTATTGAAAGTGGTGAAGCAAAAAATGTAGCACATTGGATAAATGAACATATGAATAGACTTGAAGGTAGTTTGATTACGATAGAGGATAAAATAGATATCTTTTTATCTGCACATAAATCAGATACTATTCAAGATCCACTTTTGGATGTTCAAAATACAGTAACAAGACTTGCTGATCTTTATAAATTTAGAAAAATCATAGAACATGATGAGAATATTCAAGAAGTTTATAAAAGATTTGCAACTGTATTAGAAGATAAATTTGCTATTAAAAACTTTAATTTCATAGAAGCGGACACTACAAATAAACGAACTGAAATAGTATATGTAAATGATAAAATTTTATGTGACCCTGTGTCAAAAGGTTGTAGAGCTGATAAAACAAATGTAACAGTTGATTCTTGTCAGTTTAAAAATGTTTGTGATAAATTTGAAGGGGATAAATTTTATATATGTATACCTTATTCTATATCTAATGACTTAGATTTTATTGTTTCAATTATACTTGATACAAAAGAGGAACACGATAGAACAAGAGGATTGTTACCTTTTATAAAAGATTATGTAGATACAGCAAAACCAGAAATTGTAAGTAAAAAACTTATGCAAATACTTGAAAAAAATGCTCAAACTGATCCTTTAACAAACTTATTTAATAGAAAATATTTAGAAAAATATATCGATGCTAATCTTTATAATGGTGCATTAAAAAATGTACCATGTGGATTGATGATGGTAGA
This sequence comes from Campylobacterota bacterium, assembly GCA_034660335.1. Classification (GTDB taxonomy): domain Bacteria; phylum Campylobacterota; class Campylobacteria; order Campylobacterales; family Arcobacteraceae; genus JAIOSF01. Next base: position 52,411 of record JAYEJC010000113.1, on the reverse strand, counting down.
TATTGATTTCTTTAAACTTATCAATGATAATTATGGTCACGATATTGGTGATATTGCTATTAAAACAATATCAAATACACTTATTGATGTTGTAAGTGACAAAGATGTTGTTATTAGATTTGGTGGTGAAGAGTTTATTGTTGTAATCACAGATTGTACAGAAGAGAAATTAATTCAAGTTGCTGAAGATATTAGAATTGCATTTTCACAACAAAAAATACAAGCAGGTGCAGAGACATTTAGCAAAACTGTAAGTATTGGTGTTTCATTATTTCCAAATATATCATATGATTTCTGGAAGTATGTAAAACAAAGTGATATTGCATTGTACGAAGCGAAACAAACAGGAAGAAATAAAGTTGTTAAGTTTCAAGATGGTATGGAATAATATTGCATAATGTAATGTTTCATATTTATATATACTTTTTTTGATATAATAAAATAAAAAGATTTAAAATATGGAAAGATTAGTAGAAGTAGAAACGATATCTTTCTCAGATGAAAGTATGGAGAGCAATCTTCGACCTTCAATCTGGGATGAGTATATAGGACAAGAAAAAATTAAGAAAAATCTACAAGTTTTTATAAAAGCTTGTAAAAAAAGGGAAGAGGTATTGGATCATATACTTCTTTTTGGACCACCAGGACTAGGTAAAACTACACTTAGTCATATCATCGCAAATCAAATGGAATCAAATATAAAAGTAACAGCAGCACCAACTATTGAAAAAGGTGGAGATCTAGCGGCAATTTTAACAAATCTAGAAGAGGGTGATATACTTTTTATAGATGAAATTCATAGACTTAGTCCTGCTATTGAAGAGATTTTATATCCTGCTATGGAGGATTTTCGTCTTGATATTATAATTGGTTCAGGGCCTGCTGCACAAACTGTTCAAATTGATTTGCCAAAATTTACTTTAATAGGTGCCACAACAAGAGCTGGTATGCTTAGTAGTCCTTTAAGAGATAGATTTGGTATGAATTTTAGGTTAAATTTTTATTCAGATAAAGAGTTGGCAACTATTGTAAATCTAGCATCTATAAAATTAGATAAACAAACAAAAGATGAAGCAAGCTATGAGATAGCAAGAAGAAGTAGAGGTACCCCTAGAATAGCATTAAGACTTTTAAAAAGAGTTCGAGATTTTGCCGAAGTTGAAGATGAAAATAATATCAACATATCAAGATGTAAATATGCCTTAGATGAGTTAGGAATCAACGATAAAGGATTTGATGAGATGGATTTAAGACTTTTGGAGTTGTTGTTATCAAACAAAGGAAAACCAATGGGACTAAGTACTCTAGCTGCTGCATTAAGTGAAGATGAGGGTACAATAGAAGAGGCCATTGAGCCATATCTTTTGGCAAATGGATATATTCAAAGAACAGCAAGAGGTAGAGTAGCTAGTGTTAAGAGTTATGAACTTTTTAGATTAACACCACCAAAAGATACACATAGTTTATCATTATTTGATGCATAAACTATGGCAAATAAAAAAAGGTAAAAAATGAAGTTAAATACAAAAGAGTTAAAAACTATCTCTATATTGTATGTTGAAGATGATGAAGTGATTATGAAACAATCATTAGCTTTATTTGAAAAAATATTTAAAAAAGTATATTCAGCTACAAATGGATTAGATGGTATAAAAATATTTGAAGAGAATCAAGATAGTATAGATATTGTTGTTACAGATATTAATATGCCAAAACTAAATGGTTTGGATATGGTGAAAAAAATAAATGAGATAGTACCAAGTTTACCAGTTATTTTAACAACAGCATATACAGACTCTAAGCATCTGCTAAATGCAATTGATTTAAATGTTGATAAATATATCTCAAAACCAATACAGATTAGGGAATTAACTGTATCTATAGTAAATTTAGTTGCACAATATAGAAAATCAAAAAATCTTGAATCATTGGCAAAAGATTTATATCTTAAAACTACAAATAATGATAAAAAAACAAAAGTTCTAAAATCAGAATTAGATATAAAAACAGCAAAAGTTAATTATTATGAAACTATTATTGATAATTTTGTATTTTCTCTAAAAACTGACAAAATGGGAAATATAGAAGAGGTAAGTAATAAGTTTTTAAATTTTTTCGACTACGATAAAAAAGATATTTTATCAAAAAATATTAATAATCTAAGATGTGATAGTTGTGAAGATGAGAGTTTTCAAAAATTAATGCTAAAAGCGATTCATACAAAAAAAACAATACTATCAACACATACATTTATAACAAATGAAAATATAAAGGTCAATTTTAATGTTGCTATGACACCTATATATGCAAGCAGCGGATTAGTAGAATCTTATACTTTTTACTTAGATTTAGTTTTGTAGAATCAGTATAATCATTCAATCCTATATTTTCTTATATATTATAAAATAAAATTTGGCTATAATGCAAATTATATTAAAAAAAAGGTAAAAATTTTATGGTAAAAATTGTAAATTTAAAAAAAGCTTTTGGTCCTAGAGTCTTATTTCAAGATATAAATATATCTTTAGATACAGGTAAAAGATATGGTCTTATTGGTGCAAATGGTGCTGGTAAAACTACATTTTTAAATATGCTAAGTGGCACAGAGGAGATAACTGAAGGTGAAGTTCAAGTACAAACAGGTAAAAAGGTTGGTGTTTTAGGACAAAATCAATTTGCTTTTGAAGATTTTACTTTAGCTGATGCAGTTTTATATGGAAATAAAAGATTATATGATGCTATAAAAGAGAAAGAAGCATTATATTTAAAAGAGTATACAGATGAAGTAGGTGAAAGATTGGGTGAGTTGGAGATGATTTGCTGTGAAGAGGATCCAACTTATGAATACGATGTAAAAATAACAAAAATTCTTGAAACAGTTGGTTTTCCAGCATCTCAACAAGATGAATTAATGAGTACTATAACAGGTGGAGATAAGTTTAAAGTTTTATTAGCACAAGTTTTATTTCCTAAACCTGATGTTTTATTTCTTGATGAACCTACAAATAACCTTGATATATCTACAATCTCATGGCTTGAAAACCAGCTTCAACATCATGATGGAACTATGGTAGTTATATCTCATGATAGACATTTTTTAAATGCTGTGTGTACACATATACTTGATGTTGATTTTAAACAAATTAGAGAGTTTACAGGTACATATGATGATTGGTATATCGCATCTACTGTTATTGCTAAACAAGCAAGCGTTGATAGAGAGAAAAAATTAAAAGAGAAAGAGGAGCTTGAAGCTTTTGTAAGAAGATTTAGTGCAAATGCATCAAAAGCAAAACAAGCTACATCAAGACAAAAACAACTTGACAAGCTTGATATTGAAGCAATAGCAGTTAGTTCAAGAAGAGACCCTTCTATTGTATTTAAACAAGAAAAACCTATTAGTAAAGAGATTCTTGAGCTTAAAAATATTTCAAAATCATATGATGATGAAGTTGTATTAAAAGATATAAATCTAATGATGGACAAAAAAGATAGAATAGCTCTTATAGGACCAAATGGTGCAGGTAAAACTACACTTTGTGAAATGTTAATGGAAAATATCAAGCCAGATGATGGTGAAGTAAAATGGGGTGCAACTGTAAATATTAGTTATTTTCCTCAAAATACAACAGATTTAATTTCAGGTGATATCACTTTATATGATTGGTTAAGAGATCATGATAGAGATGCTGATATTGGTGAGATAAGAAACTGTTTAGGTAGAATGTTATTTAATGGTCAAGAGCAAGAAAAATCAGTAATGAATTGTAGTGGTGGTGAAAAACACAGAATGATGTTGAGTAAAATAATGCTTGAAAAAAGAAACTTTTTATTATTAGATGAACCTACAAATCATCTTGACTTAGAAGCAATTATAGCCTTGGGTGAAGGTCTTAGAGAATTTCCTGGAAGTGTTATTTGTGTGTCTCACGATAGAGAGTTACTTGATGCTTTTGCAAATAGAATTATTGAGATTCAAGAAGATGGAACTATAATTGACTTTGATGGAGCATATGAAGAGTTTATAGAATCAAAAGAGAGTAACTAAAAGAGTTCTTGTGACTATAAATTCATTTATTCTTAGTTTAACCTTACTTTTGATTATATTTTTTATGAGACATAAGATAGTATTATTTTTAAATAATAATTTTGAACCAAAAAATAAAATACAAAGTGAGTGGATTGTTTATATATTGACTATCTTTTTTATTGCAGTTATCTCTGTTGGTATGTTGATGTATGGTACAAAAGATAAATATTCTGATATTAGTGATGGCTTTGAAGAGTATAGAACAAAAGCACAAGAGAAAAAAGGTGGCGGTATATTTGATATTAATTTTGATATTTTTAATTGACTTAAGAAATATTTTAATATAAATTAGATACAATTACGAAATTTTATAACACAAGGAAACTCACATGGCAAGAAGATGTATGATATCTGGAAAAGGCCCAATGGCTGGAAATAATGTTAGCCACGCAAAAAACAGAACTAAAAGAAGATTTTTACCAAATTTAAGAACAGTAAGAATTCAATTAGAAGATGGAACAACAAGCAAGATAAGAATATCTGCTAAAGAACTTAGAACTCTTAAAAAGAATTCATAAGCTAACTATTAAGATGTTTTAATGAGTCACATCAAAAACATCAAAAAATCTCTAGGCTGGGAGTATAAAAAATCTCAGCCTGAGTTTGATCTAAACAAAGAGATTTACTCTCAATTTAAACACTTTCGTTTACCATTAATTTTATTACAACTTATTATGATGATTGGTACCTTAGGGTATATGATTATCGATGATTTTCCTATTTTAGATGCTATTTATCAAACTGGTATTACATTTACTACTGTTGGTTTTGGTGAGATTGGAAAAATATCAGAAGCTGGTAGATTATTTACTATTACACTTATTATATTTGGTTTTTTAGTATTTACTTTATCTATTACAGCATTAATTCAAGTTTTGGTAAAAGGCAAAATACTAGATCTTTATAAGGAGCGAGATATGTTGTACAAAATAGCACGACTTAGAAATCATTTTGTTATATTTAATCATAATGAATACACAGTTCAATTAGCAGAGCAATTTAAAGAAAATCATATACCATTTGTTATAGTTGATCCATCTGATGATATGGAGGAGATAGCTAAAAAAAATAACTATCCATACTATATAAAAGAGGAGATTTACACAGAAAGAGCTTTTCTAAAGTCACATCTTTCAAGTGCAAAAGGTGTTATATCTTTGTCAAAAAATATATCTGATAATATCACTATTATAGCTTCTATTAGATTATATGAAAAAGAGTTAGGACGGGAAAATCCATTTTTAATAATATGTAATTCCGAATCTCAAAAAGATATAGAAAGATTAAAAAAACTAGGTGCCAATAAAGTTGTCGCGCCACCTGAACTTATGGCTAAAAGAGTTAGTGCTATGGCTATAAGACCTGATATGGAAAATGTTCTTGATCAGTTTTTATATAAAAAAGACACTCCTATTGATATGGAAGAGATATATATCAATGACAATAGTTGGTTTTTGGATCATGAGATTAAAGATGCACACTTAAGAGATAAACTCAAAGTTAGTATAATAGGTATAACTGAAGCAAATGGAAAATTTATTCAAACACCTAAAGGTACAACAAAAGTAAAAAAAGGGTGTAAGTTATTGGTAGTTGGTAATCAATCAGGAATAGCAAAAGCAAAAAAAATAGTAAATCAAATCAAAAAACCAAATGATTTAGAAATAGATAAGAAAAAGGATATTTATGTTTAGTATTTTTCCAATAAAAGGAACAATAGGAGATATTGATGGTTTTTACTGTGATGGTATAAATGCAGGATTAAAACCAAACAAAGCTTTAGATATAGGGTTTATTTATAGTGATTCTATATGTGATATAGAAGCTGTATTTACAAAAAATAGGTTTAAAGCAGCACCATTAAGACATTATTTAAACTATCCAACAAATTTCCAAACGAATTTTATCCTTATTAATTCAAAAAATGCAAATGCTATGACGGGTCAAAAAGGTATAGAAGATATAGACGAAGTACTTGATGAATTAAAAAGTAAATTTAGTGATATAACAAATCCTATAATGAGTAGCACAGGGGTTATTGGTGTTCCTTTACCAAAAGATAAAATATTAAAATCATCATTAAATTTTAATTTAAAAAATAAAAATGGAAAAAATCTATCAGAAGCTATTATGACTACAGATGCTTATTCAAAAAGTTGTTTTTATGAAGTTGTATTAGAAGATAAATCAACTTTTAAAATAGGTGCAGTTGCAAAAGGTGCTGGGATGATAAATCCAAATCTTGCTACTATGCTATGTTTTATAACAACAGATGCAAATATTCCAAAATATGATATGAAAGAATTGCTTCAAAATAATATTGAAACAACATTTAATGCTATTAGTGTTGATGGGGATACATCTACAAATGATACTGTTTTTTTAATGAGCAATAAAAAATCTAACTCTTATGATAAAGAGGCTTTTTCAGAAGTTTTAAGATTGGTTATGCATGATATGGCAATGTTGATGGTCGCTGATGGTGAAGGTGCAAAAAAATCTGTTGCATTTGAAGTGATTGGTGCATCAAATGATGAAGAAGCACAAATTGCTGCAAAAGCACTATCAAATTCCTTGCTAGTAAAAACAGCATTGTTTGGTGAAGATCCAAACTGGGGTAGAATAGCCTCAACAATAGGTGCAAGTCAAATAAACTGTAGTGAGGATAGTCTAAGTATTAAGTTTAAAGATGTTTTGGTTTATGATAAAGGTGAAGTTTTATTTACTCAAGAGGTAGAAAAAACAGCAGCTAAAGTACTAGAAGAATCAAGCTTTAAAATCACTTGTGACATAGGACTAGGAGATGGTAAGTTTACCGCTTATGGTTGTGACTTAGGTTATGAATATGTTAAAATAAATGCTGATTATAGAACATAATTTCAAAAAGGTAATAGATGATTAAAATATTAGTTTTAGCAATAGTTGGTTTTGCATTTTATATGTTAAATAGAGGTTATAAAAGTAGTGATTTTCAACAAATCAAAGTTGATGGTAAACAAGTACTAAAAGGTGATTTAGAAGATCATGAAGCTGGTCTTTTAGTAGCACTTATGGCAAAAGTTGCTAAAGCAGATGGAGCTGTAAGTGAACTAGAAGCAGAGATACTAAGCCATACATTTACTGATATCTCAAATCATTTTGAAAATAGTGAAAATATAAGAGAAGAACTAAAAAACATCTATAAGCAAGAGATGAATAGCTTTGATGATACTATAGAAGTAGCAAAAAAATATCTAAATCTTACAAAAAAAGATTATTCTAAAAGATTAAAAGTTATGGAGTATCTTTTAAATTTAGCCTTTATTGATAATGATTTTTCAAAAGCTGAATTTATGATAACAGAAGATATCTCAAATGCTTTAGAGATTAAAAAATCAGATTTTGAGATGCTTATCTCTCAATTTGAGCAATTTTATGCACAAAAACAAAACTCAAAAGAGTTGTCTTTATCAAAAGCTTGTGAGATTTTAGGTGTTGATATAAATGATGATATTTCAACAATCAAGAAAAAATACAGAGTATTAGTAAAAGAAAATCATCCAGATGTTATTACAGGTCAAGGTGCAAGCCAATCAATTATAGATGAGGCAACAGCAAAACTACAAGAGATAAATGAAGCATATGAGATGCTAAAAAAGGAAAAAAAGAACAATGGCTGATTTTAATTATTCTTATGAGGTATGCACTTGCAAAGGTGTTACTCTAGGAGAGATTGTATACTCTATAGAAAAACAGGGTGCAAAAACAATTGAAGATGTTGCTAATATAACAGATGCAGGAAGTGCATGTGGGTGTTGTAAAACAAAAGAAGATGATTTTGGTGACCCAAAAATGAAGCTTTATATAGAACAAATTGTTAATAAGTTTGTAAAATAATGAAAATAGAAAAAGAAGATTTAGTAGAAGATATAAAACATCTAATCAGTATAAATGGTGAAAATGTAGATATAAATCCAAATTATTTAGAATACTTTGAACTTGATGAACTTATTGAGATAAAAAAAAACTTAGAATATAAAAAAATAAATCAAGATGCAATATCAAATAGTTTTTTAGATGAACTATTTGATAAATGCTCTTAAAAAAGTTTAAGCTCTTTTTTAACCATCATTTGTAATTGCAGTAATTAACTCTTTTAAAACATCTTCAGCTTTGTCATTGTCTATTTGACAAGTTCCAGCTGCATTATGTCCTCCACCGTTGTATTTCAACATCAATTCACCAACATTTGTATTTGAGCTTCTATTTACTATTGATTTTCCTGTAGCAAAAACAGTATTTTGTTTTTTGAATCCCCAAAGTACATGGATTGATATATTTGTATCAGGAAACAGTGCATAAATAGTAAATCTATTACCTGGATATATTATCTCTTCATCTCTTAAGTCAAGTACTACTAAATTATCATGTAGTGTAGTACATCTTTGTAGCTGCTCTATAAAATCATCCGAATATTTATTGTATAGTTCAACTCTCTCTACTACATCAGGAAGTTGCATAATATCATCAATTGTGTGATCTATACAATAATCAATTAAGTCCATCATCAACTGATAATTTGATACAGTAAACTCTCTAAATCTACCAAGTCCTGTTCTTGAATCCATCAAGAAACTTAAAAGCTCCCAACCTTGTGGATTTAGGATATCATCTACGCTAAATTGAGCAGCATCTGCTTTATCAACTGCTACCATCATATCTTCTGCAATATGTGGTAATTTTTCAGCTCCTCCATAATAATCATATACAACTCTTGCTGCACTTGGTGCATCTGGAATTATTATATAATTATCTGCTTGACCATTTCTTATTGATTCACTTTCATGATGATCAAATACTAAATGAGCTTGAGAGTAGTAAGGTAGGTTTGTAATAATATCATTTTCTGTAATATCAATAGTACCATCTTGCATATCTTTTGGATGTACAAACTTAATATCATCAATCATATCTAGCTGTTTGAGTATAACTGCACAAACCAAACCATCCATATCACTTCTTGTAACTAATCTAAATTTTTTTGACATCTATTAATCCTTTTTTGTTTATGATTTTTATATTTTAACTTAAATTATATTAAGCTAAGTTTGTATATACATTTTGAACATCATCATCATCTTCAATTTTTTCAAGTAAAATTGACAACTCCTCCATCTGCTCATCTGTAATCTCAATTGGAGAGTTTGGTACTCTTGCTAGTGTCCCTTTTTCATACTCTAGTTCCATCTCATGAAGTTTGTTTGACATATTTCCAAACTCTGTATAATCAGCTATTATAGATATATGTTCATTATCTTCAACTTTTATCTCTTCTAATCCAGCATCAATAAGCTCCATCTCAAGATCATCCATATCCATATCAGGTGTTTTCATCTCAAAAATAGCTTTTCTATCAAAATGAAACTCTAATGATCCTGTTGGTACCAATGAACCACCAGATTTATTAAAAATAGTTTTTATATTTGCTACTGTTCTTGCTGTATTTTCTGTTGCAGTCTCTACAAATACAAGTACACCATTTTTCCATTTACCTTCATAGTTTACTTCAGCCATATTTGCAACATCTTTTGCACTAGCTCTTTTAATCGCTGCTTCAATATTGTCTTTTGGTAAGTTTTGTGCTTTTGCTGTTGCTATTGCACTTCTTAGCGTTGCATTGGTTTCTGGGTCACTTGTTCCCCCTTTTGCTGCCATAGTAATAGCTTTTGCTAATTTTGGAAATACTCTTGACATATTTCCCCATCTTTTCATTTTGGCTGCTTTTCTATATTCAAAGGCTCTACCCATTGTTGTAATCTCCTATATATATTTAGCTTGATTATATCATAAAGAAAATTTGGATAAAATAACAAACTTCAATTTTAGGATATAAATGTCACAAAAACAACACTCTATGGACTCTAAGGGCAACCATATAAAAAATGTCTTACATGGATTTTTTCTCTCAATTAGTACAACAATAGCAGAACCTCATACAATATTACCACTTATTATAAGTCACTTTGGTGGTGGATCTATTTTGATTGGATTTTTTTCATCTTTACTTAGAGGTGGTGCTATTGTAGTTCAGCTTTATGCTGCTTTTCATGCTCAAAGTTATCCGTATATGTTAAAATATCTTAGAAGAGTTTTTTGGTTTAGATTTATAGCATGGTTTTTTATAGGTGTTGCTATTATGGTATTTGGAGATGAGTATAAAAACTTATCCCTTCTTAGTATTGGTATTGGTCTTTTTATATTTTCATTTTCAGCTGGTTTTGGGGCTATATATTTTAGAGAACTCACAGCAAAACTTTTTACACATAAGTTTCGTGGAAAAACTATGGCTGTACGACAATTCTTTTCTGCATTTGCTGCTATTATTAGTGGGGCTGTTACTGGATATATGCTTGAGGCTTTTGAACCACCGTATAGTTATGGAATACTTTTTATGGCTAGTGCTTTTTTGATGGGTATTGGACTTTTTGCATTTGGAACTGTTACTGAACCAAAAAAAGAGAATGTAGCTAAAAAAGAGAAGTCATTTTCTCTTTTTTTACAAAATGCCTTAAAAACACTTAAAATGGATAAAGATTTACAGATACAAATAGGGACATTTTTATTAGCATATTCTTATCTTTTTTCTTTGCCTTTTATTATTTTAGATGCAAAAACAAAGATAGAACTCTCAGGTACTACTATAGGTATACTTATCACAGCTCAGATGGTTGGTGCTATGTTTAGTAATATTTTATGGGGAAAGCTAAGTTCAAAAGGGCTTAATAAACTTATTGCAAATATCACTATTATTATGACTATTGTTTCAATAGCTTTAGCTTTTATTGCTGATTCATTATATATGTATATGTTGATATTTTTTATTGTTGGGGCTTCTATGGATGGAAACAGAATCTCTTCTGGAAACCTTATACTAATATTAGCACCAGAAGATAGAAGACCTGTGTATAGTGCATTACAAACAAATATCACCTCTATTGGGATATTTTTCTCTTTATTTGGTGGAATTATTTTAAACTTTTCAAATTATACTTTTTTATATAGTTTTACACTTGTTTTACTTTTTATTTCACTTTACTTATCATTTAAATTAAAAGATTGATATAGTTCCTATCGCGATGGGAGCGAGAAAAAATCATGTCGGAACCCACGACTTTAGTCTGGGCATATTAACAGTCTGGACTAAAGTCCAGATTCCGAAAAGCTTGGAACGCCGACTTTAGTCTGGGTGTAATGAAATACTTTTAGGTTATTTCACAGTCTCTCTCTGATGGGAGTGTATATTGGTGTTTGAATAATTATGAATAGAAAAAGATAAGTATGAATTCCCATCAGAGACGATGAGAACTAGAAGAGTATTTTTAGTTATTCTTTATATATTAATTTTAATGATTTGTTATAGGTTGGCTAATCCACGACTATGATTTTCTGCATAAACATCCAATAAATTTCTTATCATTTTTTGATATTGAGTATGATGTTTTTTAGCTTCTGCTTTAAAAAAGTCGATACTTTCTTTTGTCAAAGAGATTGTAACTTTTACATTCTCTTCTTTAAAGATTAAATCTTTTGGTGATGGTAAAAAATCTTCTATGATTTTTATATCTCCAATTGGTTCATCTGTATATTTAATTATTTTTTTCATAAATCTTTTTTCCTTTTCTCCAATATCCTGCACCAAAGATTCTAATTTTATTATTTCTGTAAACAAATCTTACAGTTATAATTTCTTTATTAACTTGACCAAAACAAAAATATCTTTTTTCATCTTGGCTGTGTTCTAAATCTTCGGCAATAATTCTATTTTCATCTAAAAAAGCACTTTGTGCTTTTTCAAAAGAAAGATGATGTTTTTCTTGGTTTGATATATTTTTGTTATCATCCCACTCAAAGTTTGCTTTTTTCATAGAGATAGTCTATCATAAGTTTTATAAAATAGCAATACTTTTATATGTAGATTTTTCTGAAATATTGACCTGTAACGGTAGACTTTAACTCGCTCCCATCGTCCTCGATGGAAGTGTATATTGGTGTTTGAATAATTATGAGTAGTAAAATATAAGTATGAATTCCCATCGGGGACGATGGGAACTAGAAGAGTATTTTAGTTATAATATATGAAATATAAACAAGGATTTTAATTTGCCAACTTTATTAAATAAAAATGGTTTTAAATTTTTCTTTTATGCAAACGAACATGAACCAAAACATATTCACATAAGTAGATCTGATGGATTTGCTAAAGTAGAATTAGAAAATTTAAAAGTAGTTCAGAACTATTAAAACCTAAAGACTTAAAGTTGGCACTTGAGATTGTAGAAGAAAACAAAAATAAATTTGAAAGGATTTGGGATGAATGGTTTAATTAAAGGTAAAGAAGTTCACTTTGATGAAGAATATCTTCATGTTAAATTGGAAGACAATAGAATTATATCAACACCTATTGAATGGTATGAACCATTAAAAAAAGCAACAATAACACAATTAAAAGACTATAAACTAATTTGTTTAAATACTGGTATTGAATGGGAATCAATAGATTATCATTTAAATATAGAAAATATGTTAGAGGTTTCACTTAAAAAAGTAGCTTAAAGAGATAACAAATTCTTTAACTCGCTCCCATCGTCCTCGATGGAAGTGTATATTGGTGTTTGAATAATTATGAGTAGTAAAATATAAGTATGAATTCCCATCAGAGACGATGGGAACTAGAAAGAATCGGAACGCCGACTTCAGTCGGGGCATATTAGCAGTCGTAACTAAAGTTGCGATTTCGATGAACCTATGACTTTAATTGTTACAAAACTACAAGCCTAAAGAAAAGTTACACAATGGTTACAGAAAATATTTAGATAGTATTGCTAATTATATTAAAAAATAATAACTAAGCTATTTTTATAAGATAAATAGCTTTTATATTTAGAAGTTAGCTACTTTTTTAGGTGCTAAAATGTAATGAGTCATAAAAAATAATTTTATTGTAACTTTTTTGTAATATTTAAGTAGCTTTAAAACCTATACAATATAAGTATACATATGTAAAAATAATAAAAATTTAAGGAGATGTGTATATGTTTAAGTTTAATAAAACGATAGTTGTTTCACTAGTAGCTAGTGCTTTGTTGGTAGGGTGTGGTTCTAGTTCTGGTTCAGGTTCAAATGATGATACTCAAAGTATGAGTGGTGTTGCGATTGATGGTTATGTTTCTGGTGCAAATGTTGTACTAAAAAATAGTTCAGGTGAAGAGATAGAAACTACAACAACAGATGCAAATGGTGATTGGAATTTTGAGGGTGTAGTTATACCTGATGGTTCTATAGTTGAAGTAAGTGGTGGTACAGATACTGCTACAGGTGAGGTATTTGAGGGTGTATTAAAAGCACCAGCAGCTACAGATGGTAGTGAAGTAGTGACTACTCCACTTACTACACTTGTAGCAGCACTAGTACAAAGTGGAAAATCAATAGATGATGCAAAAGATACAGTATCATCACAATTAGGTATCTCAGTAGATACACTTGATGCCGATCCTATTGAGACTTTAAATAGTGATACGGCTACAGATGATGAAAAAACTGCAGCTGCTACAGCTATCAAAAAAGCTTTGGTTATTCAAAAAACAGCAGAAACTCTTGCTAAATCTGTAGGTGGTAGTGATGCTGCTTTTGATGCTGTTATGAGTGCGGTAGCTACTAAACTAGCTGATTCAAACTCTACTGATGGTAGTGGTTTTGATACTATTATGGCAAATACAACAGCTATAGCTACAGCAGTAGCAGAAGATGAAGAGGTAGCAAAAGATACAAATGCAGCAGCAAAACTAAAAGCAGTAGCATCATCAGCTCAATCAATAGTAACTATGATAAATGCTATGGATGTAACTGATCTAACAGCTGAAAATGCAAATGTAACAGAAGTGTTAGAGACAAAATCAAAAGCTATGGAAGTGATAACATCTACTATCGAAGAACAAGCTGTAGCTATAGCTTATTTAACTGACGTAAATGAAATAGAAACAAAAAAAGATGAAGCTGTAAAAGTATCCAATGCTCTATCAATGATGGGTGGAGTTGATGGAATAGCACAACATATAGAAACTCAAGAAAATACTCTTGATGAAGGAGAATCATTAGATGCCTCAACTTTTACAGAATCTTTTATTACAACAGATGTTATAGATTCAAATTCTAATGCTTTTGAAGAACTTACAGAATCTGGATTTACATCTGATATGATAGTAAGTGTAGGTACAAAAAAAGCTGAAGATACAGAAAACACTAGTATTGAAGATATTATTGCAGAGGTAATAACTGAAGCTAAAGAAGAAGATTCAACAATTGATGTAGATGAAGATAAAGCTAAAGCTGCAGGAGATGCAGTTGTACAAGCTTCTAAAGATACAGTGAATCAAGCAGCAGAAGCAGCAAAAGATGCGGTAATAGATGAAGATGGTACAGTGGCAACTTTAGATGCTAAAGTTGATTCTTTATTATCACCTACAAAAGTAGCAACTGTAGCGGATGCAAAAACTCTTTTTTCAAACTTAAGAGATACAGCTAATACTTTTATAGACTTAGAAAATGATGACAATACAAGTACAATAGTAGGTAGTCAAAAAAATGATATAGATACAAAAGTAGTGCCAAAAGTAGAAGCTATGGAAACAACACTAAATACTACAGTGACAGCTTTAGATACATCGGTGAGTGCTTTTAGTGATAGCTTAACAAACTTTGATACAAACTTAGAGTTATTGGCAAGTAGATTTGATACTGTAAGCTCTCAAGATATGGAAGGAAACTGGACAATAGAGTCAGGTGAAACAGGTGATAAAATCTCTCATACATATAGCAATACTGATGGTACTATAGATGAAACTATCACTATAAATGGGCAAACTATCACTCTTCATTTAGATAATGATGAACTATCTTCTGTATCAACTAGTGGTGCTATCACACTTGAAGATGAGGGTAAATATACTCTAACACTAAGTAGCCTATCTTTTGCAGATGATAATATCACACTAAAAGCAAGTGGTACAATATATGGAGACAATGACTCTTCTATGACTTTGACTGATCTTGATATTCAGTTTTCACTAGATAGAACACAAGAGAACTCACTAAACTTTATAGATAATCTTGAAGCTACTTTTGATGGTACAATAGTATCAAGTGGAAGAACACTAAATGGTAAGCTTACTTTAAGTGAATCAGACAACACAAAAAATCAACTAGTAGGTAGCTACACAGGTGCTGGTACTGAACCTTCTTTTGAGGGTACTATCACTGCAAAAGTATCTTTGGATGACCTAAAAGAAGTAGAGGATGACAACGATAAGACTCAGGATTGGATGTGGGGATATACACTTGTGATGGCTACACCAACAGATGGTGAGAAGTCACTTGTAGTGAAAACGACATATAGTGATGATTCAGATTATAGTTACGATCAGAATAGTTCTACTTGGACATATACTTCAAATAGCCAATATAATCTTCTAACACAAAGTGGTGATACTATAAGCTGTGATGTGAATCGTACTGGAATAGATGATTATACAACAAATACATATACTGTGACAAATAGTGCTCAGTGTACAGGTGGTACTGTAGAGGTACTAGATGGAACAGGAAAAATAGTAACAGCTACAGTCAATGGTGAAGAGATGGTAGTAGACTATGGAGATACAGATTGGTCATGGGATTCTGATAGCACTACAATTACACCTAGAATTGATTTTGTAGATGATGATAAAGGTCCTATATATTTTGATATAGGAGATAATAGATTAGAACAAGATGGTGAAGCTGTAAATATCACAAATATCACTATGAGAGAGCCTAGTAGTGTAGAGGAGTACAATGGTGAGTTGTCATTTGTAGGGGAGCTAACACATGGTACAAATACTATCAAAGGTGAACTAGGGGTGAGAAACTTAGGGTATTCTAATAGCACTACATACTACGCAAAAGATATATTAGTAAGTGATGGTTCATCTAGTATCAAAGCAGATGAGTTAAATGTCGCAGTCTTAAAATCTACAGATGCAGTATCAATAGAGTGTTATGATTATAGTCCTTTTGAGAACTATACATGTACAGATAATTGGAATAACAATTACTATGAAGAAGATGATAGTATAAATACAGATGAGTTCACTTCTGTAGAGCTGAAAAACTTAGCTTTATCTGTAACAGATAGCCAGAGTACTGAACTAAGTGTGATAGCAAACTTAAACTATACAAACTCTACAAATACACAAAGTGTATTTTTTGATGGTAACTATAGCTATGGTGATACAAGCTTTTATGGAAAAATAAATATATCAGGAGATGAAACTCAAAGTTCATTTGATATATCTGGAGATGTAGAATCAAATGGATTTGAGCCATTTACACTTGCAGTCAAAGCAGATACACAAAATGATGTAGTAAATGGATACGCAATGCTAACAAGAGGTGATAGCTATAAACTAGGTCTAAAACTAACAGAAACTGCAACAGAAGATGGCAACTATACAAGTGTGTTTAATATAGGTGATAGCAATGGTGTGATAGCTACATATACAGATACTTGGTCAGAACAAGATGATAATACAGAAGAAGATAGCACTTCTATAATCTTCACAGACAAAGATGGTAATGAGCTTGCAACATATGGTGAAGATGAAAATGAAAATGATTGGGAGATCAAATACTCTGATGATAGTGCTGAAACATTATTTTAGTATATGATTTTTTCTAAACTTATTAGTCAAGATATTCAACAAAAGGTAAAATACATTATTGTATTTTGCCTTTTTTTATTGCCTTATATATCTTGTGCAGAATACTTAAAAAATGACTTTAGAGATATAGATAATAGTATAAATATAAGTGGATACACAAATATAAAATCAGATAGCTTAGATATAGATATCTTTGATGACAAATGGCTAACAATGCCAAAACACAACAAAACAAATAACGCTTATGGAGATATATATTTTGAAGGCTCATATCATCTTGATGATATAAAAATAGGTGTGTTTCATGAAAAAAGTATAAACCTAAATGCAAATGATGGTTTTATCCAAACATGGTTTTATGCAACAAAAGATTTCAATACCCTTTTAAACAAAGATGATATAGGTGATTATATTACAAATACCACTATAGATGGAGATGCTAGCTACTATATAGCCAATGGTATATATATACAAAAGATATTTAACCCTACAAAAAAACACTATTTTTCTTCAAAATTGAAGCTTTTAAAAGGGAGTGAACTACAATCTTTGGCAGTCACAGGGGAAAATGCAGAACAATTTGAGATGAGCTTTGACTACTATTATTCAGATAAAAATCATATATCAAAAAACAAAAGATTTGATAATAGTGAAAATGGTATAGGATATGCTATAGATTTGGAGTATATATACAACGATGAAAAACTATATTTTCACGCTGGGTTTTATAATATACACTCTTTTTTGTATTGGAAAGATATAGAGTTTATGCACTATGATTTCAATGGTCAAACAATATATATAGGCGATGACGGATATAAACATAGCAGACCTTTTGGTAGTGGATACTATAGATATGATATAGACTATAAACAAAAGCTACCACTCTACTATAGATCAACACTAAACTATAAAATAAATAATATCATCTCTATAGGTGATAGCATGGAGGGGTATAATGATATAGTATTTAATCAACTATATATAAAAACAAAAATCAATAAAAATCACTCTTTTAAAACAGGCTATATTTATGAAACAAAAAATATAATTTTTGGAGTCGATTTTAAGTATATATCTCTTGAGTGTATGTATAACTTTGCTATGAATGAAAAGGTATTAGTAGGTGGGTATAAAATCAAGTTTTAACTAGCTCCCATCAGAGTCGATGGGAACTAGAAAAAGTCGGCGTTCCAAGCTTTTTGGAATCTGGACTTTAGTTGCGATTTCGAAGTTGTGACTTTAACACTTCACAATAAAACAAGTCTAATATCATCATAAGATACTTTCTCATTCAACTCAATAAATATAGGCTTTAGTCTTAGTGTACCATCTGGACCAAAGTCATCTGTATTTGCTCTTTTTTTGACCACCTCAATACTCTCTTTGATAAGTGTAGTAGTTTGTAAATCTGGTAAAAACTTTGATAAATCAATAGTATCATCATCTTGTTTTATAAGCCTTAGGTGTTTTATAATAGTAGATATACTTATATCTCTAGCTTCTGCTAGCTCTTTTAGGTTGTTTGCCTTTTCAAACAACTGTTTTGTTTTGATATGAGTAGGGGTATTGTCTTTTGGTTCGAAGCCTTTTTTTTCTGCTAATTTTTTTGTCTCTTTTTCTATTTGGACCTTATCTACAGTACCACCTAGTTTTTTGATATGTGATATATATAAACTCTCTAGCTCCTCTTTTGTGTATGACTCTATACTCTGCTTTGCTTTTTGACTAGCTTGTTTGATACGAGGGTCTATATGAAGTATAAGAGGATCTACACTAAGTGCAGTATCATTTAGTCCTATAAGTTTTAGTCCCTCAATATTTTTGATCCTTGATAATGCCACATACCCTTGACCAACTTCAAATGTTTTTGATAAGTCTATTTGTGCTGAGTCTAGTGTCATACCTTGGGATTTGTGTATAGTAATAGCCCATGCTAGCTTAAGTGGTATTTGTGATACTTTTGCTAGTACTTTACCACTCTCATTTTCAATTGTCCAATCTTCATGTTCTACTTTTACTATATGTGAGTTTGATATCTTTACTATAGGATTTTTTGTATACTTATCAAAACCAATCACAACACCTGTTGTGCCATTTGTGTAGCCTTTTTCATTGTTGTTTTTGATAAACATAACAACAGCATCTTTTTTTAGCGATAGCTCTTGTGATAATAGTCCTGATTTAAATATTTTTTCTATATTTTTTGAAGTACCATCCCCTGAATATAAAAATTTAATCGCTTCTGATGGTAGCATATTTAGCTCATCGTTGTTTATTCTATCTACATCTATATTGTGTGTGTATAAGTTTGTTGGTTTGTGATCTATACTCAACTCTTTGTTAAATCTAGAGTTTAGAATCTCATATGATTTATCAGATACTTTACCAGCTCTTATCTCATCTAGTACATATATAAGTTGGTTGTCATCTTGTCTAAATTTTTTTTCTAAATAACAAGTTTGCAACTCCAAATCACGCCACGATGGTGACTGCCAAGCAAATCTTTTATCTGTTTGGAGCTTTGATATAGGTGGAAGTTGAAAAAAATCACCAGAGAGTATCACTTGAATACCACCAAAAGGTTTACGACTTTGTTTAAAAGCCTGCAAAATCTTATCAATAGAGTCAAAAACCTCAGGAGATACCATAGATATCTCATCTATTATCAATACTTTTAGTTTTTTAAATCTAGGTTGGAGGTATTTTTTTTCTACCAATGACTGAACAAACATAGCATCAACATCAGACCTTATACCCAAAGCAAAAAAAGAGTGGATAGTCTGACCATGTAGATGGGAAGCTGCTATACCTGTAGGGGCTACTATAGTTGGTATTATTTTTCTTTTTTTGAGATATAAAATATACTGATGCAATATATATGTCTTTCCTGTACCTGCTGATCCTGTTAAAAATAAATTTTGACCTGTCTTTAGTATATCTAAGGCTGTATTTTGCATATGTTTATATCCTAGTATTGGTGGTGCATTATATCTATTTCTTTATAATAATCAAATATTAGTAAGAGTATAATTAGCTAAATCTTCTATTAAGTTTTAATTAAGATTAAGAAAGAAATTACGCGTGATTTGAAAAGATATAACAATATATTGACTAATTTTTATTTTGAAAATAAGTAAAAAGTAGTTAATTACCAGTGCTATTGGAGTAAAGCAAGACTGCGTCGTGTCCTTTAATCTTAAATAAAACTTATTAGATGATTATACTAGAGTATAATTTCAAACAAATGTTCTGAAGGGATAGATATGATAGAAGCTAAAAATATAAAAAAAGTTTATAAAGTAGGTGAGTTGGATTTGACTGTGATTGAGGATTTTTCACTTTATATAGATGCGGGTGAATTTGTATCTTTTATAGGTCCTAGTGGTAGTGGTAAGAGTACTGTACTTAATATGCTTGGTTGTTTAGATACACCAAATAGCGGTACTCTTAAAATAAACAATCAAGATATAAAAAATCTAAACAAAACCCAACTAGCTAATTTTAGAGGTGAGTATATCGGTTTTATTTTCCAAAGCTTCAATCTTATCCCTGTATTAACAGTATATGAAAATATCGAATATCCACTAATAATGATACAAAATCTTAAAGAAGAAGATAGAAAAGAGAGAGTACTAAGACTCCTTGAAGATGTAGGTATGCTAGAACAAAAAGACAAAACACCAGATCAAATCTCAGGTGGACAGATGCAGCGTGTCGCAATAGCAAGAGCTTTGGTAACAAATCCAAAAATAGTTTTTGCAGATGAACCAACAGCAAACCTAGATAGCAAAACAGCACATATGATAATAGAGCTTATGAAAAATATACAAAAAGAGTACAACACCACTTTTGTATTTGCAACACATGATGAAAAAATAGTATCAAATGTAGATAGACTTATCACACTAGTTGATGGAGATATCGTAGAAGATATATATACAAACAATAAGGCAATATGATGAACAATATACTAAAAATAGCATATAGAAACCTCAAAAGAAACTATAGAAGGACATTTTTAACAGCTAGTTTAATCACACTAGGTGTCGTGTTTGTATTGGTCTATACAGCACTTGCAGGAAGCTTCAAAACATATATGATAGGACAGATCACCGACTCATCTATGGGGCATATACAGATACACAAAAAAGGGTTTGTAGCTTCAGTAGAAAATCTACCACTAGATAAAAACCTAAATGCAAAATCTATAGAGTACTTAGAAGAGTTTTTAAATGATAGCAAATATATCCAAAGCTACTCATATAGAATCAAATTTGGAGCAGCATTTTCAAACTTTGTAACAACAACAAATATAAGACTAAATGCAATAGACCCAACAAAAGAGTTTGAGACACTACCAGCACTACAAAGTAGGCTTATAGATTTTGATGAACTAAAAAAAGGAACTATAATAGTCCCTGAGCTTATAGCAAAAGGTATGAAAATAAAAAAAGATGATACAGTAGTACTAGTAGCAAACAATAAAAAAGGTAGTGTAAATGGTATAAACCTAAAAGTAGCAGCACTAGTAGAAAGGATATCAGGACCAGGGGGAAGAGATGGATATATCACTATGGAGGATGCAAAAAAAGTATTAAGGATAAAAGGTGTTGAGGTAAGTGAGATAGTTGTAAAACTAAAAGATATAAATAATCTTGAAAAAGCTATGAAAGAGTTGAGTCCAATTCTTGCAAAACTAAATAAAAATGACAAACCTGCATTTGAGATACATACCTGGAAAAAACTAAGTCCATTTTACAATATAGTCAAAATGTTGGATATAATGAATCTAGCAATACAAATCATACTTATCTCTATAGTTCTTATCTCTATTTTAAATGTGATGATTATGAGTGTATATGAGAGGATAAAAGAGATAGGTACAATAGCGGCTATGGGAACACCACCTAGGACTATTGTGAAGTTGTTTTTAGCAGAAGGTTTTTTTCTAGGAGTTTTAGGGGCGGTTCTTGGTGGCGTGATATCTATACTTATTATACAAGGTTTAGATATGATGCAAATAACATATAGTTTTGGAAGGCAAAGTGATTTGGTACTTAATCCTATATTGGCTTTTAGTGATATAGCTATAGTTGGAGTTATTGTAGTTGTTATATCATTGATAGCATCAATTAGCCCTGCAATAAAAGCTTCAAAACTAGACCCAGTTGAAGCACTTCGAACAAATTAAGGAGAGTTATGAAAAAGATATTATTGAGTTTGTCTCTTGTAGGTGTATTGTTTGCTGATAATCTACTTCTACAAATAGATAAAAAACTAAGCCCAGGAAGTAGCCAAAGCTATAAAAAACTTATAAACATAGAACCAGATGGAACAAAAAAAGAGTTTTTGCTTTATCAAGCAAGAAAAGGCAACGATAAGATGGTATCGGCTTTTTTAAAACCAGAGTCAGAAAAAGGTAGAACTACTCTAAGAGTAGGGGATAATATGTGGCTATATCTACCTGAAGTAGGTCGTGCTATACGAATCACATCTATGCAAAGTGTAGTAGGTGGTGTTTTTAACAACTCTGATATTATGAGACTAGATTTTTCTACTGAGTATGAGATAGTATCACAAAAAGATAATGGCGATGAGATAGTACTACATACAAAAGCAAAAACAGATACAGTTGCATATGATAAACTAGTGATGAGTGTAGATAAAAAAACAACTACACCAAAACAAATAGAGTGTTATAGCTCAACAGGTATGCTTATAAAGACTATATACTACAAAGATATCAAAGATTTTGGAGATGGTATAGTAAGACCTGCTGTTATGGAAACAAAATCTCCACTTTATAAAGGCTATAAGTCTATTATGGTGTATGGTAAGATAACAAAAAAAGAGTTTAGTGATGAGTCATTTACTTTAGAGAGTTTATCAAAAGTTGAAGATTTACGAAGATAAGATATGCTTAGAAAAGTAGTAGTTTATCCTTTTGTTTTTGTATCATCTGTAGTAGCTAGTGATTATGAGTTTAGTTTTGATGAGTTAGAAGAGATAGAGACTAAGTCATATGAGTATAGTAGTTATATAAAAACAGAACACAAACACCAAATACTAAATAAAACTTTCCAAGAGACTTATCTAGGGGAGTTTTATCTAAATTATAAATATTTTCAAGATAAGTATACTTTTTATGGTGACTTTTTAGCAAACTATGAAAATATAGATAAGAGTGAAGACTCAAACTACAATCTAAATCAAGCTTATATAAACTACAAGTACAATGACAATCATCAACTAAACATAGGTAAAAAAACACCAAAGTGGGGAAAAGGATACTTTGTAAATCCTATAGCTTTTATAGATAAGAGAAAAGACCCAAACAACCCAGAAGCAAGTAGACAAGGGTATACTCTACTAAACTATAAGTACAACAAAGTATATAAAGGTGATATAAAAAACTCTAGCATAGATATAATATATCTAAGAACTACAAAAGAGCTAAATGATGAACTATATGATGAAAATTCAAATATACTAGCACTAAAAAGTTATATACTATACAAAGATATTGATATAGACTTAGTGTATGTTTATAGTGATGAGGTACAAAACAGCTATGGAGTAGACTTCTCTACAAATATAGAAACAAACTTCGAAATACATGGGGAGTATGGGGCAAATGACGATCATTATCACTCTTATCTTTTTGGATTAAAGTATCTTACAAGTAGTGAGCTAACTATACTTAGTGAATACTATTATCAAAATAAACAACAAACTAAAAAAACACCATTTTATGATAATAGATATTTTATAAATAATTTTACAAAAAAAGAGCCTTGTGAGATATTATACTTCAATATATACTATAAAAATATTTTAAATATTGATGACAACTCACATCAAAATAATCTAGGCTTTGTGTACTCAAAGATCAAAAATCTTGAGATAGATTTATCTTATGGGGACTATATCGGCAATAGTAGTAGTGAATATGGGCAAAAACTTGTAGATAAGTTTACTTATCTAAAACTAAAGTATAGTTTTTAGAAGATTTATATTAGTATAATTCTTTGTTAAGTTTTAATTAAGATTAAAGGACACGACGCAGTCTTGCTTTACTCCAATAGCATTGGTAATTAACTACTTTTTATCTATTTTCTAAATAAACATTAGTCAATATATTGTTATAGTTCTTCAAATCACGCGTAATTTCTTTCTTAATCTTAAATAAAACTTAATAATGGATTTAACTATTTTTATATCAAAAAACTTATATTTTTATTAATTTTATCCTTAAATAAGCTTATTGATAGTTAATTAAATATAGAATACAAGTTATGTTTTTAAAAGACTTTATACAACAAACCAATGATACTGTTACAAATCAAGCAACCTTGCAAGAGGTGATTGATAAGATGTCAAATGATAGACTTCACCATGTAGTAATAATTGAAGACAATAAACCAATTGGTATGATAACTGAAAGAGATGTGGTTAGATTTTTTAGTAAAAAAATAGATTTTAACGCATTGGCTATAACTCATGCAACTATAGATATTATTACTCTTCATCATACAAGAATGGTACAATATGCATTAAGTATGATGTTAAGCAATAACATAAGAAAAATATTAGTTATAAATCAAGAAGATAACTATCTAGGTTGTGTAGAGCAAGAAGATTTAATATACTCTTTAGAAGAAAAAATTCACGAAAAAGATCTAAAGCTTCATGAGCTAACAAACTCAGGAAATAAAGCAGTATTAATAAATGAAAATAGCACACTAAAATATGCACTAGATATGATGACTGCAAACAAACTAACATCTTTATTAGTAACACAAGATGAGAAAGCAGTGGGTATAATATCTGAAAGCGATATTATTAAACTTGCACAAAAAAATATAAACCAAAATGAATTAATTAAATATTTTATGCATGCACCTATTATTCAAATAGAAGAGTATAAAACTGCTGAAGATATGATATCACTTATGCACAAAAATAAGGTTAGAAAAGTTGTTGTTTATAATACTAGGGATGATTATTATTGTACCCTTTCATCCAAAGATATAGCTAGTATCATTAGAGGAAACTACACAAAACTATTAGAGACTAAGTTTGTTGATACTAGAGATACTTTTAATGCACTATCTGAATATGTAATTGAGTTGATAGATATAGGGCAAGAGCAGGTGATATTTTGGACAAATAGTACAACAAAAGCAAATTTTAATATCCGTTTGGATGATAATATAACAAAACTTATATCAAAAGATGTGTGGGAAAAACTATTTGATAAGTTGTTGTCTACATATATTTTATATGAAACTATAGAGATACAGGGTAGATATTATCAGATAAAAGGTCACTATGGTACTATGACTGATGACAAAATAATTAAGTTGTTTTTAAACGATGTAACAAAAATAATGGAGCTAACAAAACAGCTAGAAAAGGAAAATAGCTTAAAAGACAAACTTCTTTATGATCAAGCAAAAATGGTACAAATGGGTGAGATGATTGGAAATATTGCTCATCAGTGGAGACAGCCACTTTCTGTTATCACAACGACAGCTTCTGGTATATCGGTTCAAAAAGAGTATGATATGTTCAAAGAGGATGAGCTAGTAGGAAAAATGAACCATATAGTTGATAATGCAAACTATCTATCTGATACTATTGATACATTTAGAAACTTTTTAAAAGAGAAAAAAGAGTTCAAAGAGCTTATTTTGCAAGATAGTATTAAAAAAGCTTTTTTATTAACGAACGCTACATTAAAAAACTACCAAATAAAGATTTATGATAATATTGATTATAGTAAAGATACTAAAATATCTATGGTAGTAGGTGAGCTAGAGCAGGTTATTATAAATATTGTAAATAATGCAAAAGATATTTTAGTAGAGAATAATATCGATAATAGATGGATTAAAATAGATTTACAAGAGGATGTTGATAATATAAAAGTTTCTATTGAAGATAATGGTGGTGGTATACCTGATGTTGTTTTGCCTAATATTTTTAATGAGTATTATACAACAAAAACAAAAACACATGGTACAGGACTAGGACTTTATATGAGTAGCAAGATAGTAAAAGAGAGTCTAGGTGGAAAACTAAATGTAGAAAATACTAAAAATGGAGCAAAGTTCACAATAACACTGCCACTTGCCTAACTTATGTTTTATTATTTGGTACTACTTATTAGTCGATTATATTAACCACAACAGGTGTTGTGGTTTTTTAGTTTTGATTTAATTTTTTATTTGATATTAATTATTTTTCATCATTTTCAATATAAGCCATATCTCTTAACTCTTTTTGATACGCTTCAATATCAAAATCTTTCATATCTGATACCCCATCATCAATAGCAGCTTGAGCAACAGCTGATGCTACCCATACAAGTGCCTCTTTATTAAATGGCTTTGGTATTATATGATTTACACCATATTCTAAATTTTGATCATCATATGCAGCTTTTACATAGTATGGTATTGGTTGTTTTGCAAGTTTTGCTAATGCAACAGCTGCTGCCATTTTCATACCTTCTGTTATTTTTTTTGCTTGTACATCTAATGCACCTCTAAAAATAAAAGGGAAACCAAGTACATTGTTTACTTGATTTGGGTAGTCACTTCTTCCTGTTCCTATAATAGCATCATCTCTTACTTCTAGTATCTCTTCTGGTAATATTTCAGGAGTAGGGTTTGCAAGTACAAGTATTATTGGATTTGGTGCCATTGATGCTACCATATCTTTTGATACAGTTTTGGCTACACTTAATCCAAGTAGCATATCAGCATCTACTAATGCTTCTTGTAGTGTTTCATCTTCTGTATTTATAATAAACTCTTTTTTATATTCATTTAGATCATCTCTTTTATGATTTATAACACCTTTGCTATCTACCATTAAGATGTTTTTTGCACCTCTTGCTTTGTACATTTTTGCACAAGTCATAGCAGCAGCTCCAGCTCCACTTATTACTATTTTCATTGTTTTTATATCTTTAGATACTAACTCAACAGCATTTATCAAAGCAGCAGTTGTAATGATAGCAGTACCGTGTTGATCATCATGCATAACAGGAATATTTACCCTTTTTTGAAGCTCTTTTTCTATCTCAAAACATTTTGGTGCTTTGATATCTTCAAGATTTATTCCTCCAAAGCTAGGACTAATAGCTGCACAAATATCTATGATTTTTGATGGATCTTTCTCATCTAGTTCTATATCTACACCATCTACATTTGCGAACTTTTTAAATAAAACAACTTTACCTTCCATTACAGGCTTTGAACCCAAAGGACCGATATCCCCTAGACCTAATACTGCTGTTCCATCACTTATAACTGCTACTGTGTTACCTTTTGCTGTATATTTATAAGCTAATTGTGGGTCTTTTTCAATCATTTTACATGGTACTGCTACACCTGGTGTATATGCTATTGATAAATCTTTTTGAGTATCACAATCTTTTTTTATATCTGTACCTATTTTACCACCTAGGTGATATTCTAAAATCTCTTCTTCTTGTAGTGCCATTTATGCTACCTTAGTTAATATTTTTGGAAGTATATCTAATTTAAGATAAAATTTAAGCTGAAAAATAGATAAAAAGTAGTTAATTACCAGTGCTATTTCCTTTAATCTTAAATAAAACTTATTAGAGGATTGAATTAAAATCAGATTATAATTTTTCACTCATTTATTTAATTTAATAAAATTTAGATATAATCACAATTATAATAAACGATTAAAGGGAAAGAAATGGTAGAAAATAGAGATTTTATAAGTGAAGATAGATTAGAAGTTGCAGATTCTGAAGTATTTGGAATGATTGAAAGTGAGTTGGAAAGACAAACAAATCACTTAGAGATGATAGCATCTGAAAACTTTACATCACCAGCAGTTATGGAAGCTATGGGTTCAGTATTTACAAATAAATACGCAGAAGGGTACCCTTATAAAAGATACTATGGTGGATGTGAATTTGCAGATCAAGTAGAGCAACTAGCTATTGATAGAGCTTGTGAGATATTTGGATGTTCTTATGCAAATGTACAACCACACTCAGGTTCTCAAGCAAATGGGGCAGTTTATGCGGCACTTTTAAAAGCTGGTGATAAGATACTTGGTATGGATTTAAGTCATGGTGGACATCTTACTCATGGTTCTAAGCCATCATTTTCTGGTAAAAATTACCATGCATTTTATTATGGTGTAGAACTAGATGGAAGAATCAACTACGATAGAGTTATGGATATAGCTATGATAACTCAACCTAAGATTATAGTTTGTGGTGCAAGTGCCTACGCAAGAGAGATTGATTTTGCTAAGTTTAGAGAGATTGCGGATGCTTGTGGTGCTATTTTATTTGCAGATATTGCACATATTGCAGGTCTTGTTGCCGCTGGTGAACATATGAGTCCTTTCCCTTATGCTGATGTTGTTACTACTACTACACACAAAACTCTAAGAGGACCAAGAGGTGGTATGATTTTGACTAGTGATGAAGATATAGCAAAAAAAGTAAACTCTGCTATTTTTCCAGGTCTTCAAGGTGGACCTTTAGTTCATGTAATCGCTGGAAAAGCAGTAGCATTTGGTGAGATATTAAAACCACAATGGAAAGTATACGCAAAACAAGTAAAAGCAAATGCAAAAGTATTAGGTGAAGTATTAGTAAAAAGAGGATATGACTTAGTATCTGATGGTACAGATAATCACCTAGTTCTTGTAAGCTTTTTAAATAAAGATTTTTCAGGAAAAGATGCAGATGCAGCTTTAGGAAATGCAGGTATCACTATAAACAAAAATACAGTTCCAGGTGAGACACGAAGTCCATTTGTTACTTCAGGTATCAGAATAGGATCTCCAGCATTAACTGCACGAGGTATGAAAGAGAAAGAGTTTGAGCTAATAGCTGGTAAAATTGCAGATGTATTAGATGATATAAATAATACTGAACTTCAAACAACAGTAAAAAAAGAGCTTGAAGAGTTAGCACAAAATTTTGTAATATATACAAAATCAACTTATTAATATAAATTAAATTAAAAACAAGGATAGGGTCATGGAAGTTGATGGAAAAGAGTTTTTGAGAAATGTTAGTTTAGAGCAAGATAAAGCCCAACTTATGGAGGAGCAAAAAAAACTTGAACAAAAAAAAAGAGATGCTGTAAAAAAAGAAAACTCTTATAACATTAATAAAGATGACTCCGCTTATGTTGATATATCTTATGGAAAAGATGATAGTGATGAAACAGCTATAAATCAGCTACAAGATATTATGCTTGAGCCTGATAACAACAACAAAAATAAGAAAAAATATATTATATTGATATTGACAATGATTATACTTTTTATTGTTATTATTGTAGTTATTAGAATCAGTTCAAATAGTACTGTAGAAGATCAGATAAAAGAGGAAGTCAAAAAACCATTAACAATAAACAAAGATGAAATCTTAAATAAAATGGATACTCAAGATACAGTAAAACCTATAATCAAGCAAGACTTAACAACAAGCGATGATTTAGATATAGAAACTACAGAAAAACAAGAGATAATACTACCAGAACCAATAAAAGAGAAACCTCCAGTAGTAATCGAACAACCAAAAAAAGAGGCTGCTGCTCCAAAAGACCTTTTTGGATTAGGTGAAGATAAAGTCAAACCAGTTGTAAAACCTAAACCAGTTGTTAAAAAAGTAGTGCCAAAACAAGATTCACCTAGACGAAAAATATCAAATATAAATCCACCAAAAGAGACTAATTTTACTAAAAAAAATAATGGAAAAATAGAGGGCTACTTTGTACAAATAGGTGCATTCTCAAAAAAACCAACAGATAAATTTTTGTTGAATATATCTAGACATGGATATGACTATACTATATATTCTATAAAAGTAAAAGGGACTATTTACAACAAAGTATTAATAGGACCTTACCCTACTAAAAAAACTGCATTAAGATATATTAATAAAATTAAAAAAACTTTTAATAATAAAAAAGCTTATATATTAAAAATATAAAGGTATTTAAATGATAGAATTTTATAATAAAACTATGTTTTTAGATCAGTTTACGCCTGTATCTATATATGAAAAAATAAAAGATATCTTTCCAAATGAGGTTAGATTTCTTTTTGAGTCAGTAGTAAATAGTAGTGATGGAAATTTTAGTTATATAATAATAGGTGCAAGAGAGCGTGTTTGGCATAAAAACAAAGAGAGTTTTTATAAAGATGAAGATGGCACAACAATAAAAATAGATAAAAATCCTTTTATTTTTTTAAAAGAGTATTATAACAATATAGATAAAGATATATACAAAAAAAAAGGCGATGAGTTAGGTATAGGGCTTATTGATGGTTTTATAGGAAATATGGGCTACGATATGGTAGCTACATTTGAGACAAGACTAGAAGATACTATGTCTGATCTAAGAGACGATATCAATATAGCTGATTGTGATTTGATAAGACCAAAGATGGTACTTGTTTATTCACACAAAAGCTCAAAGCTTATCATAACTACATCTATGAAAAGTATGAAAGAGTATATACCACAAATAGAGACAAAACTGCAAGAGCCATTTAGCTATACACCACTTCAAAAAGCTACACTTCTAGAAGATGGTAAATTTGAGCATACAAAAGATGATTTTTTTGAGATGATTGCAAAATCAAAAGAGATGATAAGAAGTGGTGATGTTTTTCAAATATTGATGACAAATAGATATACCCAAAAAGCAAAACTTGATAACTTGAGTTTCTATAGAATGCTTCGATCTAAAAATCCTAGTCCTTATCTTTTTTTACTTGAATATGAAGATTTTTGTATTGCTGGAAGTAGTCCTGAGGTGATGGTAAGACTTACAGATGATAGAATACTTTTAAGACCAATTGCGGGTACAAGAAAAAGAGGGCGTACAATAGCCAAAGACAAAGAGATGGAGCAAGAGCTTAGAAATGACCCAAAAGAGGTCGCTGAGCATGTTATGCTTATTGACCTTGGTAGAAATGATGTAGGTAGAGTTGCTGCAACTGGTACAGTAGAAGTAACAGATAAGATGAGAGTCGAAAAATATTCACATGTTATGCATCTTGTTTCTGATGTTGAGGCTACATTGGATGAGAAGTATGATATGTTTGATCTTTTTGCTGCTACATTTACAGCAGGTACCATGACAGGTGCTCCTAAAATACGAGCTATGGAACTAATAGCACAGTTTGAAAAACTAAAAAGAAGTTTTTATAGTGGAAGTATCGCTTACTTTGGTTTTGATGGGAATATGGATAGTGCTATTACTATACGAACTACCCTTATCAAAGATGATACAGTTATCTTCCAAGCTGGTGCTGGTGTGGTTGCAGATTCTATACCTGAACTAGAGTTTTTGGAAGTAAACAATAAACTAGCTGCAAATATCAGCACACTCAAAGAGTTAAGTAGTCTGTAAACTACTTAACTTTTTTTATATAGTTTACTTCAAAATATCACTTATTAATACTGATAAATCAGGACTATTTAGCTTAGTTTTATAGTGTACATTTACACCTTTTTCTTGTAGTTTTTTAAAAAATGCCTTTGCACTTTCTGTTTGCAACTTCTCTTTTGCTCCAATCTCTTCAAAAGTATCATAACCTTTAGTTTCAACTACAAAATATAATTCTTTATCATCTTTAGACTCTATCACATATCCAAAGTCTGGATTATAGTTTCTTCCATGAGCTGTAGGGATATTCACTTTTGGTAGTTTTCCAAATACTGTAATTTTTTTATCACTAGACTCATCAATTGTAGTTTTTTCAATGTTACTATCAACCTCCATAAAATCTTCATCGTAGATTGATAACTCTCTTATATTTTTAGACTTAATTTTATATGTTTCAACACCTAAGCTACCCTCTGGAATAAACTCTTTCATATTACCGTTTTTATCAGTTAGTGAAGTGTTACAAGTTTTTATCTCTTTTAAATCATAAGATATTTTATTTATAATCGTATCATAGATTGCACTTACAAGTTGTTCTTCAATTTTTTTAAGTGCTAAGTTCTCATTTTGAGGTATTAATTCAAATGTGTCTTTTTTGATTCCATGTAGTACTTTGGCTATCGTTTGCATACTAAGTTTTGTATTATTGGATAATGCTTTTATAAACTCATAAAGTGTAAATATAGAGTGAGTTTCTATAAATATTGTATCTTTTTCACTATCATATTTATCTTGATTTTCTACATTTTTATCTCTTTTTACAATAATATCTTGACCACTTATTGTAAAGTTTTCATCTATTTTCTTTTTTGCTGTTTCTACCAAAGTATTACTATTGATATCATATTTTACAACTGCATCATAGTTTAAGTTGTCCCATAGTGTTTTAAACTTTTTAAAATTTTCTTGGTGGATTTTGATTTTCCCTTTTTCTTTTTTAGCAGTTCTATCTTTTGCTTTGATTCTATTGTGAGCTTTAAAGAAGCTATCAAAGTACTCTTTTAATTTACTACTATCACAACCTTTTACATCTAAAGATTCCAACTCTTTAGATCTTGAGCTATATTGCTCTTTAGATATAGTTATTTCACTCATATCTTCATCATCTATGGTTATAAACTCCATATCTTCAAGTTTATCAAGTAGTTTTACTGCTGATCTTGAAGTTGTAGCTATATGATTTGCCACCATTATATCTTCGTTGAATAGCTTAGATACTTGTCTAACACTATGCTCACTTATCTCACTTTGAATAGATGCTACAAAGTTCTCTTCTGTTGATGGTACTACTACAAATAGTTCATTGATAAAGTCAAAGTTACTATCATCTTTTGTTATTCTTTTACCATCTTGAGCAACTGCAAGTCTAAGTCCTCTACCTATTTGTTGTAGTTTTGATATTTTTGAATTACTCGGTGCTAATTTACAAAGTGTCATTACATTTGGATTATCCCATCCCTCTTGTAACGCCCATTGTGAAAATATAAATCTAAGGTCACTATCAAAAGATAATAGTTCCTCTTTCTTATTCAAAATAAGTTCAATAGCTTCTGCTTCATCTCCCTCTTTTTTTGACTTAGCAAAATATCCACTATGTATCTTTTTGATACTATCTTTTGTTTTTAAAAGGTACTTCTTGTAATCCTCATCGAGATTATCTCTTTTTAAAACATCATTTAGATTCTTTAAATATAATGTTTCAAATAGAATTGCAAGTTTACCATTTGTACCATCATCTGTAAGATACTTATCAACTCTATCTATAAAAAATAAACAAAGTGCTTTTATATCAAGTTTAAAAAGCTCCTCTTCTCTTTCAAAGTGGTTTTTTATAGCCGTATCTACGATAACCTTTTGCATCTCGTCAAGTAAGACACCATAACTTTCACCAACTCCTAAAGGTAGAGAGATACTATTTGTAAATACAATTTCACTTTTAGTAATCTTATCAACTACATAACTATTAAGATATTCTATATCTACCTTTTCACCTAAGTTTTCACCTTTTTTAAGTTCTACTTTTTTATTCTTTGAATTTATGTCTTTGTATTCAATTGTAGATATATAGTCTTTTTGAGTTTTTCCTGTTACTTTTGTAAAGCTAATAGTATGATTATCAACATTTTCATTTCCAACTGTATCAACTGTTATAGCCTTTACAAGTCCTTGACTAAATGCATCTACACTATCAAGTGTATAGATAAGGTTTTTGTATTCATCACCTTTAAATGTAGCACCAAATCGTAGTGTAAAAAGAGCATTAAATGATTTTAGATATTTTGCAGTTTGTTTACCCTCAAATCTATGTGGTTCATCAATAATGATTACAGGTTTTAGTTGTGCGATAGCTTGCATATAGCTTTTTGCACGCCCTATTAGGCTTTGTTCTATCTTACTTTTATTTATATTGTTAGATGCTTTGTTAAATGACTGATAAGTCGATACAAGTACTGAGATATTTTGATCACTGGCATTAATATAGTTTAAAACTGTTTTTTCACTGTAGTTAAATACTGATATTTGTTTTCCATACTCTTTTACAAAAAACTCTTTTGTGATTTTGATATTTTTAATTGTACCTTGTCGTATAGGGTTTGATGGTACCAAGATTATGAACTTTGACAGTCCATAATCTCGGTTGAGTTTATAAATTGATTCTAAAAAAGTAAATGTCTTACCCGTACCTGTTTCCATAAGAGTATCTACTACAAGTTCATCTTTTATAGATATATCTCCAATATCCACTTTGTTTGATTCTCGTACATTTGTGATATTATTTACCAATATACTTTTAGATTGTTGTAAGTCAAAAGATGGATTACTTTTTCTATTGTTATTTGGTGTAAATGATATATTTTTAAACAGATCACTTATACTATTTACTGCTTGTTCTTGATAATCAAGTCTATCAAACTTTATTTTTAAAGCCATAGATTATCCTCTAAATCTTAATTTATCAGGCTTGATACCAAGTTTTGATATATTACTCTCAATCTCTAGTGTAAACTTATCATCACTAATATTTGGGCTATAAACCGTGATATATTCACACTCTTTTTTATCTTTTAAAGCATCTACTAGTTCATCAGATGTTATATCTCCCAGTATAAAGGCTACATTTGAAGCTAGGTATAGCTTATCTTTTATAAGCTCTTCATGTTTTGTACTAAGTGGCAATGCCTCAGCTACAAAAAGATTGTAAAGTATATCTTCACAAGTTTGAATATCAGGCTTTTCCATGTAGCTCACTAAATCATCTTGACTTACTTCTTCAAGTGATTTTTGATAGATTTTTTGTTTTTGATCTTCTACTATTTCAAAAGTTCTAAAGCCTATATCTAATGTTGAATTTTCAATGTTTAATTTTGAATTGTGTTCAGCTTCTAGTTTTTTTCCAGCTTTATCAATCCTTGCCTTTGTAATATCAAAAATAGTTTCATATCCATCTCTAAAAGCATCCGTTTTATTATCTAATGATTCAGGAATTTGTACAGTTATAAATTGTCTTCTTCCATTATCTTGGGCATTTAATTCCATGATTGAATGAGCTGTAGTTCCACTTCCTGCAAAAAAATCCATAATAATTGCATCTTTACAAGTATTTATCTCAATAAGCTTTTTAATCAATTTTGTAGGCTTCGCATAATCAAAATATGATTTACCAAATATATTTTTAATTTCTTTTGTTGCATTATCATTAGAATACTCTTTATTTACAAATTCAATTGTTGTTAAAGATTTACCCCTATCAAATGTTTCTATTTTAAGTGTTTTATTGTTTATTCTTACTTTTTCATAAGTTTTAGTATAAATTCTTTTTCTATCTTTCCCATTTTTAATAACGACAAATCCATTCGCATAACCAAAATCAAATAACTTTTTATTCCATCTCCAAGCCCAATCAGCACGATTATGATTTCCCTTTTGTCTTTCTTCCCATATATTTTTATTGCCACCTGGATATAAAGTATCTCCATCTACCTCTATTGGATAATCTAAAGATTTACTATATGATAAACTATCATAGTCCAAAGTTTGATTTAATTTATAATATCCTCTCTCTTCAAAATATTCATCTTTGAAATTATAACCTTTAAAATCATGTTTATTTTGATGAAAGATAGACTTGTTTTTTTCATAAATAAGTAAATAATCATGATTATTTGCAAGCTTATCTGTTGTTTTTCCAGAAGACTTTGCTCTTCTTGCTAATTGCCCAATAAAATTATCTTCACTAAAAACTTCATCGCAAAGCAACTTTAACTGTGCCATTTCATTATCATCAATTGATATAAAAATAACACCATCATCTTTTAATAAATCTCTAGCAAGTAATAATCTAGGATATATAAAACTAAGCCAACCACTATGTGTTTTTGCTCCTTGTATATTTTCTATATAATCTATATACTCTTTGTCATATCCAAGCTCTTCAAGTGTTTTTTCAGTAGAAGATGTAAAGTCATCATTGTAAACAAATCCATCGTTTTTAGTATTGTAAGGTGGGTCGATATATATCATCTTGATAGATTCAAAGTAATTTTGTCGTAAGATTTTTAAAGCATCAAGATTATCTCCTTTTATAAGAATATTTTCTGTTTCATCCCAGTTTTTAGAATCGTCTTTTAAAGGCTTTAATACTTTATAATTTTTTGTAAAAGCAGTATGGTAAGCTTCTTTTTTACCTACCCAATTAAGCCCATAGCCATCTTCTTTTATCTCAGCTTTTGATGGGTCTAAACTCATCTGGAGTTTTTGAGGGTCTATACTATATTTGCCATCTTCATCAATACTAACTGCATGAGGAAACTGCTTTTTTAATAGTTCATAATTTATATCGTTTATACTTTGTTCTTCTATTACATTTTTATTTTGATTCATTAACTTACACCTTTTATAAAGTGGATATTATATTCAAATTTTTGTTAGGGAGTGGTTATATAGCATAAAAATATTTCTAATTCTAGTCTAATTAGGATTTTATACTGTCATAAAATTAATTGATATAAAGTAGGATAAAATAAATTTTACACTATAATTTAAAAAAATAAAGTGATAAGTAGTACCAAATAATAAAACATAAGCTAGGTAGTTTTAGAGTTGCTTTAGTGGTTACATAGAATATCGTAGGACTACTACTGTAGTTCAAGAGATTATATGTAAGCAATAAAGTGACTATAAAACTATATAAGCACTATTGATTTAAAATCTCTATTTGATTTACAGGAGTAAATCTGCACAGAGCTTTTAAACCACTAGCACTCATCTAGTTTTCCTAACTTTATGTTTAATTTTTTGGTACTACTTATGGAAGTGATAAATTAAATGAGAATAATAGAACTTTTTAAAGAGATAACAAAAGTACCTAGATGTAGTGGAACACATGAGCCATTTATTGAGTATATAAAAGAGTTTTCTTATAAAACAGGATATATATGCAAAATAGATGATGCGAACAATATACTTTGTTTTAAAGATGATAAAAAAGCAAATATAGCTTTACAATCACACTATGATATAGTATGTTTAAAAGATAATACAATTCCAGAGATTATTGAAATCGATGGTTATCTAAAAGCAAAAAACTCAACACTTGGTGCTGATAATGGTATAGGTTGTGCTTATATGTTGGCACTTATGGAAGAGGGTGCTAATGCTGAATATCTATTTACTTGTGATGAGGAGATAGGATTAATTGGTGCAAATAATATTACTCATAATCTTAATTCCTCTTTTATGTTGAATCTTGATAGTGAAGCAGAGGGTGAGATATGTATAGGTTGTGCTGGTGGTATAGATATATTTGGTATTAATAATAGTTCAAAATATATATCAAATGATCAAAATAAAGAGCTATATGAGATAGAGATAAAAGATTTGGATGGTGGACATAGTGGGGTTGATATAGACAAAAATATACCAAATGCCTTAAAACTAATAGTGAAAACTATAAAAGAATCAGATGCTGATTTATTGGATCTAAATGGTGGAGAGAGGATAAACTCTATACCAAAGTATGCAAAAGCTATCATAGCTTCAAATAATACTCCAAAATCTTCACATAAAAATATGAGTATTAAAAAAATAGAAAAAGAGACAGAACATTATAAAAAAATAGATTCTGGTATTGTTGATTTTTTGTATACTTTTGCAAATGGTGTAAGGGGATACGACAAAGAGTTAGGTGTCGTGTTAAGCTCTATAAATCTAGCTATTGTAGAAAATAGTATAAATGGTATAAAAATATCACTAAGTGCTAGAAGTATGGATAATGATGAATTAAAAATAGTTAAAGATGAAACAATAAGACTGCTAGAGGTATTTAACTTTTGTGTTGAAATAGATGGTAAATATCCAGCTTGGAAGCCATCTTCTAGTCAATTTAATAGAGATGTTCTTAAAATATATCAAGAGATGATACCAAATGCAACACTAAATGCTATACATGCAGGGCTAGAGTGTGCTATATTTAAAGATAAGTACCCAGATATACAAGTATGTTCAATAGGACCAAATATATATTTTCCACATTCATTTAGAGAGGAGTGTGATATTAGTTCTGCTTTAAAATTATATGATATCACTAAAAATATTGTTAAAAGTTATGAATAAAAAAATAATTACAACTACAAATATAATTATACTTATAAACTTAATTATGTTTGGTATTCAAAATATAGTTCAATATGGTACATTAAAACTTGGATTGAATATATATTTTTTTAAATATGATTTGTATTATCAGTTGTTTTCTACTATGTTTGTACATGGTGGTATTGCACATATTTTGATGAATATGTTTGTTTTGTATCAGTTTGGTAATATGATAGAAGATGCTATAGGTGTTTTTAGGTATTTGCTTCTTTATATTGTAGGTGGATTGCTTACATCTGTTGGTACTTTGGCTTATATGTACTATACTTCTGATTGGGCAAATGTTGTTGGAGCTAGTGGTGCTATATCTGTACTTTTAGGTTGGTTTGCCCTAAAAGATACCTATCAAAGAAAAGGTATCATTATATGGATACTACTTATATCTTTTGTACCACTACTTTTAGGTATGCCTATTGCTTGGTATTCTCACATTATAGGATTTGTTTTAGGTTGGCTTATGGGGTATATAATATAAATATATACCTTAAAAGCTAATCACAGCTCTTGCTTGAAGTTCATTGAAGTTTCCATCATAATCTTCACTACTAGGATACGCCATGATATAATTTCCCATTAGTTTTAGGTTTTTGTTGATATACCAATTTACAGCAAAATTATAATCCTTTTGTGTACCACCTTGTTCATCTTTATCATTTAAGTTTATAGACGAATATCTAAATGCAAGTTCCACTTCATTGTTTTGAATACCTTTGGCACTAAACTTTGAACTTTTTTGTTTGTATTTTTTAGTGCTACCAAATAAGAAATACCCAGCTTGAGCATAATACCCATCAAATGTGTAGTTGTCTTCTAAAGCTTCCACTTTAGTTTGTATATATTCTGTTTGAAAATGAAATGAGTTGTTGATATACAATGCTTCAAGAGATAAATCTTTTGTAGTATCTACATCTTTCACTTTTGTTGATACATATTTATTGGCTATAAGATTTGATTCTGCTTCTTGAGAGTATTTTACATTTTCACCATCTATACTAGAGTGAAGATATGATGCACCCAAATGTATATTATGATTTTTTGCAAGTTTATAGTCATAGCTTGTTTTGATACTATCTCTTTTGATTTGCTCCTCATCATTTTGTATTGTGTTCTATTAGATTTAGCTCTTCAAGTAGTGCAAGTAGATCAAAATCAAACACTACATATTTGTTTTTAGATTTTTTTACTATAGTTATACTTGATCTTCCTGTTTTGTGGTGCAAATATGGATTTGTCATAAAAATATTTTTTTCATTAAATATTATATTTGAAAAATATCTACTCTTATCAATACCAATTCTTGAAGTCTCTTTATGCGATTTTGGATAAAAGCTTGCTGTTAATTGTTTGAAATCTTTACCAACAGTATAATGTTATAAAAGCAGCTTTTATATTATCTTCATCTGAACACTCTAGTGCATTATTATCTATCATCGTAGTCAAAAAATTTTCCACTGTTTCACGATGTTTTTTATATAGTTCTATTACCTCTTTCATTAT
>JAYEJC010000113.1:0-12865 GCA_034660335.1 Campylobacterota bacterium | reverse complement strand
TTATAAAAGCAGCTTTTATATTATCTTCATCTGAACACTCTAGTGCATTATTATCTATCATCGTAGTCAAAAAATTTTCCACTGTTTCACGATGTTTTTTATATAGTTCTATTACCTCTTTCATTATCTATCCTTTTCTTAAAGTTCAACTTTTGGTTTACTGAAATAATACCCTTGAGAATAGTCTATCCCTAACTCTTTTACTTTATTTAAAACCGATTCATTTTCTACAAACTCCGCTATAGTTTTCATATTCATCTTTTTTGCAAAATCAACTATTGTTGATACTACCATTTGAGCATTTTCTGAGCTATCTATATCTTTTATCATTGAACCATCTATTTTAATAAAATCTGCTTTTAGTTTCATAAGATATTCAAAGTTACTATATCCTGTACCAAAATCATCTATTGCTATTTTACAACCATATCCTTTGACATCTTTAATAAAATCAGATATATCATCAAAGTTGTTTATTGACTCTGATTCTACTATCTCAAATACAACTTTTGAACCTATTTGATATATCTCAAGATTTGTAAAAATAAATGTTTTTATATCATTGTTTAAAATATCTTCAATAGTTAGATTAATCGAAAATTCAACATCTTTATCTTTGAACTTTTCAAATGATTTTTCAATCATTATTTTAGTGATTTGGTTATATCTTTTGATTTTTTTTGATATATCCAAGAAGTGATATGGAGATACTAAAGTTTCATTATCATCTAGTCTTACAAGTGATTCATATTTTTCCCATTTGTTGGTATTGTTATTTACTATTGGTTGAAATACAGGAACTATTTTGTCATTTTGTATAGCTTTTTTGATCTTAGTTGCCCATTTTATATTATTTTCATATTCATTATTTAAAGATATATCATCTCCATATATCAAAAAACTAATATTTTGTTTTTTTGCAACTTTTAGTGCCATATCTGCAGTTTTTAATATATCATCTTTTGGCTCACATGAGATTGCAGTTGTGAAGTTAAAAAATAAATTTTCACCTTTTATATCTATAGTAAGTTCTGACATATTTTGATTGAGCTTACGAACTGTCTCTATAAATATCTCTTTGCCTGTATTTTTAGAAAAAAGAACATATTCATCACCTTGAAGATGGTATAAAAATGAGTGGTCATTTTTGATTAAACTTAATAGCTTAGATCCAACTTCTTTAATTATTTGGTCACCTATTTGATGCCCATAGAAGTCATTTAGTTGTGAAAAGTTATCAATATTTAGTATAGCTAATGCAGGAGATTTACTCTGTTTTATATCTTCTATTAGTTTGTATCTATTTCCTAATTGAGTTAATATATCTGTATTTGCTATATTATCCAACTCTTTTTGTTGTTTTATCATTTGTGTTATATCGTGACGAACTGCTATATACTCTACTATATTTTTATTTTCATCTAGTATTGGTAAGATTGTTATATCTACCCAGTAGTGTCCTAGTTTTCCTTTGTTTTTAAGTACACCCTTCCATACTTTTTTATTTTTTATTGTTTCCCATAACTCTTTAAAAGTTTCACTAGAATTGTTGGGGTCTCTTACTATATTGTGTGGCTTACCTAAAACTTCTTGTTTAGTATATCCAGTGATTTTACAAAAATTTTCATTTACATAGGTGATATTACCTTTTAAATCAGCTTTTGAGACTATACTTGATTCATCCATGGCTATTTCATAGCTTTCAAGAAATGCTATATTTTTCGATAGATCCATTGAAAGATTATTAAACTCTTTTACTATTTGAGATATCTCATCTTTTGATTGAGTATTGCTTATATTTAGAGGTTTGTTTTCTTTAATATTATATATAGTATCTTTTAGATTATTTATTGGTTGTAGTATTGATCTATTTATAAAATATGCAGATATAGCAAAAATAAGTATCAACAACAAAAAACAAATCTCAATTATTGAGAAAAGTACATTATTTATTTTTTCATTTATTATAGTTTTATCTATTAAAGATATTGCAAAAAGTTGATTATCAAAATTTAATAGTTCAGATTTTACTATATTGATATCATCTGTTTTTCCAAGTTGTTTATATTTTTCCTCTATTTTTAAAGTGGGAAATAGATAGTTGCTGTTTTGATCCACAAATATTGTATCTAAGTTTAAAGATTTATTTATAGATACCAACTCTTTAGAATCTACACAAGTAGTTATTTGTGCGTATCCTACAATATTTTGATCTAAATAGATAGGTTTTAGATAACTTATCAAAAATCTTTCAATAAAAAAGTTTAGTTGAATTCTATAAACTGAATTTTTAGTGATTTTATTTATCACTGGAGTTGGGATGGTTTTTTTTGTTTTGTAGTTTAAAAATTGTTTTTTGCCATCTTCATCATAAGATATATATCCTAGTAATATATCTTTATCTAATTTACGATTCAACATAATAAGTTCAAAATCTTTAGTAAAAAGTGAAATAGAATAGTGGGAGCTCTCTTTTATCCACTTATTTGAGAGTTCTATAAGATTGTTTTTTTCATAATCAAATGTCTCTTTTATATAGTTTTTTGGGTCTTCATACAAAGATATAAGATTTAGTGAAGATATCAAGTCATCATTAAGAGATATCTCATCTATTACATTTAAAAGATTTGTTTGAGTCTTAGATATATAATGTTTTAACTGATCTTTATCTCTTTTTATATCTTTTTGGATTTGAATATTAAATATATCATTGATATCTTTAAAGTATATAAAACCACTAGTAAGTAGTGTAATACTTAAAATAGATACGATGATAATAAAAAGTTTATTTCTTAACATATTTTTCCTCTTTGGATTTTAAAATATAGGTTGTATATTATCTACATTTTCTTTAGTTATCATTATAGTTTTAAGTGTAGTGTTTTTGGCTACTTTTTTACCCTTGATAATATCAACAATCAACTCAACACCTTGTTTTCCAGCTGTTGGATATAAAAAACTAGCAAGTTGTTTACCATCTGTTATAGCATCTTGAGTCTCTTTTATATAATCAATACTTACAGATGGAGGTATAGGTTTATTCATTCTTAGTATAGCACTTCTAGCACCTATTAGCATAGAATCACTATGTGAATATATAGCATCAAATTTTATATTTTTTTTATATATCTTTTCCATAATTTTAATAGCATCATTTCGTAGATAGTTTGCTCTTCTTGAGATAATCTTCATATTTGGGTATTTTTCAATAACTTTTCTAAATCCTTCACCTCTTTGAATAGTAGATGATGCACCTTTTACACCCTCTAGCATCAAAATATCACCTTTGTAGTTTAATCTTTTGGCGAGATATTTAGCTGCATCTTCACCTATTAGATAGTTGTTTGGTGCAACAAATGCAGTATAATCATCGCTTGTAATGGTTCTGCTAATAAGAATCACTTTTATCCCTTTTTTGATAGCTTTTTTTAATACAAGTGAAGTTATTTTTGCATCTTTTGGACTTGTGATAATAAAATCAACCCCTTGATCTATAAATCTTTGAATATCTCTAATTTGATTAGAAACTTTTCCTTTTGCATCTTTTACAATAAGCTTTAGATTTGGGTATTTAGAAACTTCATTTTTTACCTCTTTGACCTGTGCTGCTCTCCAGTCATTTGCTAGTGTATCTTGTGCAAAACCTATTGTGTATTCTTGTGCAAAAATTGTATTAAAAAATATTAGTATATAAAAAGCGTATTTCATTGTTTGATTTTCTCCTATTGTTATAATTTTTTCTAATTTTTATTTAAGTATTTATTTTACTGTTTTAAACTAAAATAAAGCTAGTATATTTCAAAAATTAAATTTATTTATGATTAAGTGGGTAAAATATCAAAAATTAAAAGAATCGTTTTAATTAATATTAAGGGTAGCTCATAAAAAATCAAAAAATAACATTTAAATATATTTTAAACTTAGTTTTAGAAGATAAAAAAACACTTCTAATAGGTCAAATAGTTACATTTTTAGCAGTATTTGTAAGTATACCAATTCCACTTATGCTTCCAGCTCTTGTAGATGAAGTGTTACTTTTAAAGCCATCTTTTTTTGTATCAAATATTGATTATTTATTAGGTAGTGGTAGTGCTTTTTATTATATAGCTATAGTTACTATTAGTGTGATATTTTTAAGAGTTATATATTTTATATTTAATACAATTGTTTCTAAAATATTTACAAAAATATCTAAATATATCACTTTTAAAATAAGAGAAAGACTACTTACTCATCTTCAAGAAGTCTCTATGAACGAATATGAAACAATAGGTAGTGGTGCAATCACTGCAAATCTTATAACAGATGTAAATACACTTGATAATTTTATCATAACAACAGCTTCAAAATTTATATCATCTGTTATAACTCTAATTGCTATAGCTATAGTGATGATAATAATTGATCCAGTCTTAGGTCTAATGATTTTAATAATTCAACCAATAGTGATACTTATATCAAGACAATTTTCAAAAAATGTAAAAACTTTAAAAAAAGAGGAAAACAACTCAATTGAAGAGTTTCAAAACAATATAGGTGAAGTTTTAGAACTATTTGGACAAATAAAAGCTAGCAATAAAGAGTCTTATTTTTTCAAAGAATCTATAAAAAAAGCTCAAAATATCCAAACAACATCAAATGAATACAACTACAAAAGTGTAGTATATGAAAAGTTTTCATATACTATTTTTTTAATTGGCTTTGAGTTAATAAGAGCGGCTGGTTTGATTATGGTTGCTTATAGTGATCTTAGTATTGGTATGATGTTTGCTATGTTTGGTTATATTTGGTTTATTATGACACCTATTCAAGATATACTTACTATGCAGTATTCGCT
This sequence comes from Campylobacterota bacterium, assembly GCA_034660335.1. Classification (GTDB taxonomy): domain Bacteria; phylum Campylobacterota; class Campylobacteria; order Campylobacterales; family Arcobacteraceae; genus JAIOSF01. Next base: position 8,028 of record JAYEJC010000113.1, on the reverse strand, counting down.
AGCTACTACAAAAGCTGCTTTGGAGAGATTAAACAAAATATTTGAACTAAAAACTGAAGCAAATGGGACAAAAAATATATCAATTTTTGATAATAATGATATAAAAATAGAATTAAATAATATAAACTTTTCTTACACAAAAGAGAAACCTACTTTAGAAAATATAACTCTAAAAATAGAACCAAAAAGCAAAGTAGCACTAATAGGTGCAAGCGGTAGTGGAAAAACAACGCTAGCTCAAATAATAGCAGGATTTTATACTAAAAATGATGGTGATATATTTTATAACAATACAAAAATAGAACAGCTTGATAAACACTCTATAAGAGAAGAGATATTTTTGGTGTTGCAGATGCCTATATTGTTCAATAATACACTTAGATTCAATATAACTATGGGTGATGAAAATATAAGCGATGATGCTATTTTCAAAGCACTAAAAATAGCACAATTAGATGATATGATAATCTCTATGCCACAATCTCTTGATACAATAGTGGGGCGTCTTGGTGTTAGACTATCAGGTGGTCAAAGACAAAGACTTTCTATAGCTAGAATGATAATAGCAGATCCAAAGATTGTTATATTTGATGAGTCTACTTCTGCTTTAGATGTACATACAGAGCTAACTCTTTTTGAAGCTTTAAAACCAATTTTAGAAAACAAAACAGTGATAACTATAGCTCATAGATTAAGCACAGTGAAAAATGCAAATATGATATATGTAATCCAAGATGGAAAGATAGTCCAAAGTGGAAATCATAAAAATCTTGAGACTCAAGAGGGTCACTACAAAGAGTTTGTAAAAAAACAACTCTTGTAAGTTTTTTTGCATAAAAAAAGGATAACAAAATAAAATGTCATCCTTTTTTATAAAAATATTAAGTGAATCTTACACTTAATCTATCACTATGTAGTGAACAATTCTTCGTAAGTTAATTAACAATGTTAAATATGTGAAATCCTCGTCATTCGCACCTCCATAATTGTTTGATAAGATAATTATGCTCCTATTTTTGTTAAAGTATGCTTAAATTTATAGTTATATTTTTAACTTTTTTGAATCCTTTGATTAGTTGAAATAAACTGATTTAAGAATTTTTAAATATATAAAATAACTATAATATTTATATAAATGCTATATGTACCATTGTTATCATATGTAAAAAATAATGTAATATTATTGTAACTTTTTCTTAACTTTTTCTTAATATTATTTTTATCTCAAAATAGATAAACTTCATCTAATATGAAAAAATTAACAATAGCAATAGATATGGGTGCAAAGAATAATGGTGTTTTTATAGTAAAAAGTGATGCTAATAAAATCATAGATAAAAAAGCTACAAATATTATAGTTGATAATATAAACTTTTCTAAAAAAAGTAGAAGAGAAAATAGACACAAAGACAGGAACTATAAAAGAAGAAAGTTAGCTAAGAGACTTTTGAAAGAGTTGATAAACATTGATAGCTTTGATGTGACACAACAAGAGCTTATTTTAGGGCTTTTAAACAATAGGGGATATACTTTTATCTCAACTTCAACAGAGTTTGAACAACTAAACGATGAAACGGTTAAGTTTATAGATAAGTATTTAGATGAACTAAAAGATTTAATCACTAAAGATGACTTTGACAATAAAGTTAGCTCTTTTGAACAACTAGAAGATCTTAGAACTTATATATATGGTATAAATGAAAAAATAACTATAGAAACCAAAAAGAAAAAAGCTGAATTTTATAAAGAGTTTCAGGCTGTTTTTGCAACTATTATTAAAAAAGATTTACAAAATGTTAAAAAGCTATTTACTGATATTTTAAAAGAGTTAGATACGGGAAGTAAGCCTAGAAAAAAATATCTTAGTGAGATAAAAGAGGAGATAGAAAAAGATTTTGATTTTATAGAAGATAAACAAAGTTTTTTTAATCTTGTAGGAAATATATCAAATCTACAGTTAAGAGTCTTGAGAAAGTTTTATAACTATAACTCTTCACATAAAGATAGATACAAAATACTAAAAACTTATTTTGTATCTCATCACTATAAAAGTGAAAAAGAAAAAGAGCAAAGAAAAGAACTATTTAAAGTACTAAATAGTTTTGATAGTTTAAAAGAGTTTTTACAAAGTTGTGAGTCAAATTTAACTATACCACCTTATGAAGATATGAACAATCGTGATACTTATAAGTGTAACTCTATGCTTATAAAACCTGAAATTGATATTATAACAGATGATATAAAAGAGGTTATTGACTTTTTACTATCAAAACCAGAGTTTTCCAATCTTCTTATTACAAACAATGAGGGTGTATTTGAAAAAGAGGAGCTTATAAAAACAAAAGTAGAATCTGGAAATAAACTAGTAAAAGATAATTTTACATATTCTAAATATCTTCAAAGAATTTTAGACACAACAGAAGAGATTACATCTAAAGAATTAAACCCTAGAAATGTATTTAAACATAAAGCAAAATTTGAAAAAGGAACTATAGATAGTATAGAGTGTTTTAAAAAAGTATTTACTCCAAAAGTTTACAATATTCTTAAACCTATTGCCGAAGCTTACTATAAAGAGGAAGAGAAAATACACAATGGAATATATGAAGAATCAACTTCAATACTAGTAAAATGTAACACAAATACACCATATAAAAACAATGCAAAGCATATTTTACTAAAGCCTATATATTCATATAGTTTTAGTGAAGATGAAGCAGATAAATTTCTTGAAGCTATAAAAGATACTAAAGGATTACAAACTGCATTACAAAGAGTATCAGAGGAAGGTAAAAAATACCAAAATAGTTTTTATCATATTATTGAAGCTTGTTATAATGATGAAAAATGTGTAGATGATAAAGATATAAAACTAATAGTTAAAAATCTTGATAAAAATTTTATTGAGATAAAAGCATTACTTGAAAACAGACTTGATATAAAAACAAGTTGTTTAAAAGATATGCAAAGTGTGACTCCTGATAATCTAAAAAGAGTGATAAATATTTTCAAACAAACATACGAAATACTATTTAAAGAGTTAGGTGGTTTTAATAAAACTTGCAAACATTGTACGAAAGAAAACGCCATAAGAAGTGATGAAACTTTAACTATAGGAAAAAGACTACTTAGTGATGTGGCAAAACCAATAGATGGTATGCTTGATATGATGTTAGATAGATTAGCTTATGAGATAATTCAGAATATAGAGGAAGAGGATATACAAGATATATCAACTTTAGAGATACTTTTAGAGCAAAATAGATTTGAGTTTGAGGAGAATTTAAATACTATAAAAAGGTCAAATAACTCAACTATAAAAAAATATAAAAATGAAAATAAAGATAAATTAAATATCGATATTTGTCCATACAGTGGTAAAAGTTTTGACAAGGGTGATTATGACCATATCTTACCTCAAAAAGATGGGGTATATAACTCAAAAGCGAATATGATTTACTGTAGTGTAGAGGGAAATCAAAAGATAAAAGGCTCTCAAGTTTGGAGTCTTGAACTGATAAAACAAAATGCACCAAAACACCTAAAGACTATATTTAAAACTGATGATTTAGATGAGATAAAATCACTTATAAAAAAAGGGATTGATAGTATAAATATAAAAGAGTTTACAAACTTTGATAACCTAAAACTACACCAACAAATAGCTTTAAGATATGCTCTTTTTTTAAGAGGTACAGATGAGTTTAAAAAAGCTTTTGAGATAGTAAGAAAAGATAAAATAAAAACTTTTTCTAATGGTACTCAAAAAAGATTGGCTAGATTTGTTAATATGAAGTTGGCTGAAAAATTTCCACAAAAACTTAAAAACATAGAAGTAAATAGTAAAACTATAGATAATCAACTTGTAAGAACTACAAGAAACTTTTTAGCAGATAGTAAAAAAGAGATAGAAAAACAAGAAAAACAAAATAGCCACTCTCATTGTATAGATGCAATGGTGGTATTTTATCTTGCAAATTCAAAAATAAAGGGGCGAAAAGATAGACAAAAAGAAAATGTAGATTCTATAGAACCTATATTTAGTTTTGATAATATTTTTTTGAGTGAATCAGGGATAAATAATATTCACAAAAATAAAACATTTATAAACTCACCAGATAAAGAGCTAGGTTCATACAAACTTTTTGATGATACAATTTATAGTGAAAATTATAAACATATCTCAAAAGAAAATACACCACCAAAAAACTTAGAATTACTTATAAAACATTCACTTTTATATATAAACGATAAAGGTAAAAAAATATTTATAGATAATATTGAAGATATAAAAGATAAAACAACTTATAAGCTTGATGTACAAAAGGTATCAAATACTATATATACTCTTTTTAATCAAAAAAACAAAACAGAACTAACAAAACTAAAATTTTTGGACAAGCTTCAATATGCTACTTCAAGAAAAGAGATACAAGCTATATTTTTTGATGAAAAACAAACAAAACTTTTAGAGTTTGAAAAGATTAAAAATATCCCATACTTTAGTATAAAGTTATATAAAGCAGTATGTAAAAAACTTCAAAATGAAACAAAACTTTTCAATACTAGTGAAGATGGAAAAACAACTTTAAATTATCAAGTTTTAGAAAGTTTACTAAAAGATATGTTTGAATCAAAACAAAAAGAGAAAAATAAAGAGCAAAGAAAAAGAGGTAAAAAAAGACATAAATATACATTGCCAATTTTAGGTAGTCCAACTTTTAGAATAAAAAGAGGAAATAATTGGCAAGTATTAGGAAATAAAGATATAGCAACTAAAAACTATATAATTGATGGAAATATAAAACCAATATATTATTTTACTCAAAATACTATCCCTTTAAAAATTGAAAAGTTATTGGATTGCTTACTAATAGATGAAAACAGTAAATCTATTTATGAGGTTGAAGTAAATATTGAAGAGATTAAATTATCTATTAAAAGTCTAAAATATTTAGTTAGTGAAGCTAAAAGGTGTAATGTCATAGTAACTTTTAATAAAAAATATTTTGATGATATTCAATTTGAAAATATGGATGAATTTAATTGTGCTAAGAACAATATCTTTTTCAATAAATTTGTAGATAAATATATCGAAGGAAGTAATGATATTTCAAAATATATTGGTTCTATGAGAAATAATAAGCTTGATAAAAAGAATAATGGAAAAAATAGAGAACTAAATGCAGTAGCAAAACTTCTTGATAATAATAGTGAAACTATAACCTTACAGTATACATCAGATATAAATAGTGATAAAAAGAAAATCATTTTAGATAATCTAAAGGACTAAAATGTCAAATACAGTTATATTTCAAGATGGGGAATTGGATTTAAAAGTTTCACTTGATGATGATACAGTATGGTTAAATCGCCATCAATTATCTGAGCTTTTTGATAGAGATATTAAAACTATAGGAAAACACATAAATAATGTTTTTAAAGAGAAAGAACTAGAAAAATATTCAACTGTCGCAAATTTTGCGACAGTTCAAAATGAGGGTGGTAGAGAGGTCTCAAGAGATATTGAACATTATAATTTAGATCTGATTATATCTATTGGATACAGGGTAAAGTCTCAAAGGGGAGTCAAGTTTAGACAATGGGCTACAAAAATACTTAAAAACTATATCCAAGATGGTTATGTGATAAATACACATAAGATAACGGAGCAAAGATTATCTTCTATTGAAAATGAGATACAAACTATAAAATCACATATAAAAACAAATACATTAGATATAAAACAAGGTATATTTTATGATGGAGAGGTTTTTGATGCTTATGTATTTGTATCTGATTTAATAAAAAGTGCTAAATCGGATGTAATGATAATAGATAACTATAAAGAATAGAAATAAATTTTTTGATGAACTAAAAGATTTAGGGCTTGTGTCTATACAAAAGTCTGTATTTTGGGGATATATACTTGTAAGTGAAAAGAGAGTGATAAAAGAGCTTTTTAAAAAGTATTGCGAGATAGAAACAGATAAAGCTTTTATAGTGAATGTCACACTTGATAAAGACTTAAACGATAGTTTTGGATATGATGATGAAGATTTTTCCCATCCTGATGGTTTTGAGATTATATGATACCTATAAATCTAATACGCCAATATAAATTTTGCCCTAGAATTGTATACTATAATCTTCTTACAAATATAAAGCCAATCTATCCAAGGCATGTTGGTTTGGGGGAAGAGTATCATAAGCTTCAAAATGAGATGTTAAGTTCTAGAAAATTTAAAAAGTTTCAAATAGAGTATGAAGATATTTTAAGTGATAAATACTTTGAAAGTGAAGAGTTAAATATCTGTGGCAAAATAGATATGGCATTTTTAACAAAAGATGAAGTGATACCCGTAGAGTTTAAATATATAGATAAGAAACCTAGCTATTCACATATATTACAACTAGTAGGTTATGGGGTACTCTTAGAAAAAGTGTATCAAAGAAATTTTAAACAAGCTTTTATAGTACACTCAAACAATATGAAATTTCATAAAATAGATATAACACCCAAACATAAAAAAGACTTTTTTGAAGTGATAAAAAATATTGAAAATATAGTAAAAAATAATATCTTACCAAATAGTAGTGCAAATGAACATCAATGTATCCAATGTGAATATTTAAACTATTGTGATGATAGATTTTGATTTTAAAAAGTGACGGATGGGTATGGTTTGAAACAGTGACCAGTGACCCAATTCATTTGTATTTATCCGACATTATGATTTCAACCAGAGGTTGAATCTACTTATAATTTGTTAGAAGTGAAGTATAGCATTTTTTCCACAAAAAGGCAACTTTTTACAGTTTTTTTCAAAGTGGAAAAAATTATAATTTACAAACTCTACAAAGCCCATAAATAAGGGCTAAAAATTTGCTCTAACAAATTATAACTAGACTCAACTTAGTTTGAAACGCATTATTACTTAGATAATCTTCTATAACTTCAAGCTAACAAATTATAACTAGACTCAACTTAGTTTGAAACTGCATTTCCGCGTTAAATTCTCTTTTTATATTTTTACTAACAAATTATAACTAGACTCAACTTAGTTTGAAACTCAAACTCTTATAGAAATATTTCTCCAATTTTAAAAACTAACAAATTATAACTAGACTCAACTTAGTTTGAAACTTATGATGCACTAGCAATATTAAATGCAACTTATCACTAACAAATTATAACTAGACTCAACTTAGTTTGAAACTACATATATCTTTTCTTTTTCCTGCTGCTTGGTACTAACAAATTATAACTAGACTCAACTTAGTTTGAAACTCACTAAAGCATAAACCTAGTTTTAATTCGAATTTTCTAACAAATTATAACTAGACTCAACTTAGTTTGAAACTCATAATAATCCTTATATATCTCTACTTTTATAACACTAACAAATTATAACTAGACTCAACTTAGTTTGAAACTTATATCGGTATTGCTTTTCTAAACTCTTTTTTAACTAACAAATTATAACTAGACTCAACTTAGTTTGAAACCCACTTAAACAATAAATAAGACAAACTTAAATATAACTAACAAATTATAACTAGACTCAACTTAGTTTGAAACTTCTAACTCTTCAAGAAGCATATTTTGATATTCTTCTAACAAATTATAACTAGACTCAACTTAGTTTGAAACTTTCTTGTGTAGTCAAAGTTGATTGCTTTTAAAGTACTAACAAATTATAACTAGACTCAACTTAGTTTGAAACTCACAACTAAGATACAATCCTTTATCTAAATCATACTAACAAATTATAACTAGACTCAACTTAGTTTGAAACGATAAATTATCTCTTGTGTTGTACTGTTCATTTGCTAACAAATTATAACTAGACTCAACTTAGTTTGAAACAAATAATCCTGTACTCCATCTCTTACAGATATAGCTAACAAATTATAACTAGACTCAACTTAGTTTGAAACATAATTGACTGTAAATCATATATAGCATTAGACATACTAACAAATTATAACTAGACTCAACTTAGTTTGAAACTTTCTATTTCTAAA
>JAYEJC010000112.1:0-6428 GCA_034660335.1 Campylobacterota bacterium | reverse complement strand
TATATAGAAAGTATTGAAACAGGTGGTAATACATATCACAAAGATGATGACTTTGAAGTTACTGAAGCTGGACGATTATATTTTGACTCAGACAATGGGTATGCTTTAGCAATAACCTAGAATACTCCAATGAAGACAAATCAGACTTAGACTATATAAGTGATTCATTAAAATAACTATATGGAGAGAAAAATGGATAAAGTAGAACCATTATCACAATGGAAGTTAAAAGACAATGATAATGCATTTGTTCTAGCTATTTTGGATGAGCCAGAGGGATACGAATGTATGGATGCTGTTTTAGAGGATATTGGTGGAGAACTAACTCATGGTGAAGTAGATGCTAATGATGAAGGATATACTCCAGATATTAAGTTAGAACCAACTAATGCTTTATTTGCTGTAGTTGAAGAATTAGATGCTTCATTATTAACGCTTAATGATGGAGAAATATTTTTTCAAGGTGATGCATTTGATAATGATACAAAATATCCTTCGTATTATGATACATATTCTGCCTTTACAGAAGATGTAATGAATTATTAATTAGTAATATTTACAGATATAGGGTTCGCTCTATATCTGTATGAAAAGTTTTATTTTTAAAGTATTTCGATGTAAGTATTTTTAAAATCAAATGAAAATAGATGATTTAAAAAAAGGATACAAAATTGGCAAAACCACTCAACTTTAAAATAGCAGATGCTGTTTATGATTTAGAGCCGTTAAAGTTAGATAGAAAAAAACTTTATGGTTCAAGTGAAAAAATAGCACTGGATAACGATGAAAACTTATGTAGTGCAGTTTCACTATATTCTGAATTTTCAATGATACTACCAAAAGGTTCAACATCTCTTGGCACAATCAATGAAACAGGGCAATGGGTAGAAAAATCTGATATAAAATATATCAATGAAGATGGTAGTGATGCAGAACTTAAACCATCTAGTTTTGATGCCCCTATTGAGATAAATGACTCTGTTTGTATTGAGACTTTTTTAGAGCATAATATAACAGCCATATATTCACTACAAGGTGAAGAGAATCATCCTGATTTTGTAAAAGCTATCGTAGAGAATAAAGAGATCTTTACTTTTGAATTTAGCTATAGAACAGACTATAGTGCTGATAGTGCATTTTTAGTAGAAAATGAGGGTGAAGTTTTCGTTCTTGTTGGACGAAAAGTAGAATTTGAATTTTTAGGTTTAGCAGATGAGGGTGAACTAGATAGTGATATAGAAGAAGATAATGAAGAGGTTGAAGATGAATTTGACTTCTCAATGATGTAAGGCTTAGTATGAAAAAGATAAATATAGCAAATAGCAAAAAAAGAGATGCATTACTTGGATTTGAAGCAAAACCAACAAAACAAAAAGTGTTTCAAGTGCTTCAAGATGGTTCACCTAAAAACAATATCAAGATATTGAAATCTACAGATAAAACAAGTATGGAGCATCTTTCATCTTTATATGAAGATTTAGAAGATTTATCGCAAGCTATTATTAGCTCTGAAATAGATGTAGATATAGAAAAAGCTGGTAAAAAAGTTGATGGACTTAAAAAAATATATGTTGATAAAGATAACAAAATAATTTTCAATATAAAGATGATGGAGATTGTCAAAGACAAAGATGGCATTGAGCAAAAAAGAGAAGAGTTTGTACAAAAAGAAGCAAATATCTCCTTAGAAAATCTACCTATTAAATGGAGTGGTAAACTTATGCCAAAAACAATGGCTGTTAAAAAATTTGTTTTTGCTAAACATTATCAGATAAGACATGTCAATGGTCTAACTTATGATTTTTTATATGATATGGCAAAAGAGCTAGATGATAAAAAAGGTCTTATGTTTGTAGGAGCTGGTGAAAAAGGAAATGAGCCTTTGATGATAACTTCAGGTGGGACTTCATATAGAGGTTTTTTAGAGGGTAGAATAGATGGTGATAAGTATATGTTGCTTTTACACTTAACAAACTTAGAATTAAAAGAGTTTAACAAATGAATCAAGAAATAATAAACCAAGCCATAGAGTACAAAAGAAAAGTTGCAGGTGCTTTTCAAGCTATTACACAAGATGATATAAAAACAAAAATAGCAGGAAGCAACCTAATAGTTACAACAAAAATAGATGGTGAATACAATCTTTTATATTTTGATGGTACAAATTCTACACTTATAAACAGTGGGGGTAATATTAAAACAGAACTACCAATACTAGAAGAGATTACAAATAAACTAAAAATAAAAAGTATAAAATCTTTAAAAGTGGCAGTTGAACTTCACACCAAAGATGAGCGTTCAAGAGTATTTGAAGTTATGAAAGCTTTAAGTGGCGATACAAATGAGTTAACTATATCTGCTTTTGATATTGTGAGTATTGATGATGAGAGTTATACTCAAGAGTATGCAAACACATTAAATAAATTAAAAGAGTTGTTTGATGAGTATGTGGTAGAGTCTAAGACTATTACTAAAGAGGAACTGAGTGATTATTTTACTCAAAGAGTCACGGAAGAGTCACAAGAGGGCTTAGTAGTAAGAAGTAATGAGTTTCCTATAACTTACAAACTAAAACCACAGCATACTCTAGATCTAGGAGTAGTTGGATATACAGCTGAAGACTCAAAGGTAAGAGAACTGTTACTTGCAGTTATGGATGAAAATGACAACTTTATACAAGTAGGTATCGTAGGTAATGGACTAGATGAAGATACAAAAACATCTTTATATGAAACTTTACACTCAACACATATAGACTCTTCATATATAGAAGTAGATAAAAGAAGAGTTGCTTTTCATATGGTTAAACCAACTGTTGTGGTTGAAGTAGCTGTAAATGAACTACTCACTGAAAATTCAAAAGGTATCATCACTAAGCCATCTATCTCATATAATGAAACAAATGGGTATGAACTAAAAAATATAATACCATCAGTTAGTCTTATACATCCTATTATTAAAAGAGTAAGAGAAGATAAAAGTGTAAATAATCATGATACAAGACTATCTCAAGTAACAGATATAGTTTATATAGACAACTCTTCTGCAACTATGCAAGAGCTACCACAGAGTGAAATCATCTTTAAGGAAGTTTATACAAAAGTATCAAAAAGTAAAACAAATGTTAAAAAGTTTTTAATATACAAAACAAACAAAGAAGATATAGATGATTCATATCCAGCATATGTATTTCATTACACAGACTTTAGCCCAACAAGAAAAGATCCACTTAAAAAAGATATACGAATATCAAACTCAAAAGAGCAGATAGAGAATCTTTGTAAAGCATATATCGAAAAAGATATTAAAAAAGGTTGGAATTTAGAGGAGTAAAATATATACAGACATAAAGATGTCTTTGTGTCTGTGTAAAATACAGTTATAAAAAGTTTAATTTTAAAAGTATTTATGGCAGTATTTTTAAAATCAAACTTGGTTTGGTTAAATTTTAAACTTTAGGAGCAATAATTATGAATACGATAGAAATGAAAGAACTAATAGTTCTTATAAAATCAACATATAAAGAACATGATGATTTAGAAGAATTACTTACAGATTTAGGTAATAATGACTATTTAGACCATTGGGCACAAAAAATGTGTGATAAAAGTGATTTAAACAACCCTGAATTGGGTAAAGAATTATTTATACTTGCCGAAAAGAAATGTGAAGCATATAATGACTTTGGTGAATTGGGTGAGGCTATCTTTAATAGCCTAAATGATGAGAGTTGGGCTATGAGACTATTAGAGAAGTCTATTGAATTGACTGATGACTCATCTGAAAAACTAGCTATTGCGGATATTTTAGTTAATATTGATAAAGAGAAATCAAAAGATCTTTACAAAGAAGTTGAGGATAACATTCAAGAACTATCTACTTATAATCGATTTATAAATTCAATAGCAAGTAGTTTAGAAGATAAAGAATGGGCTAAAAAAATCGCATTGAATGCAGTAAGTAATCTAAAAGATTCAGATGATATGTTTGAATTTGCAGGATACAGTAGTGAGATAGTATCTTTAGCAAAATTTATAGCCGAAGAAGATGGTTTAAATGACAATGAATCAGCAAAAGAGATTTTTGATAAGATTAAGTCTTATGAGGGTGTAACAGATCTTTTAGATGCTGCAAGAGCAGTACAAGAGATATATGAAGAGAGTGATTATACAACTCAATATATCGATGATATTTTAGAAAAAGCTATAGAGTTTGTTGAAGAGGGATATTATTGTGATATTTATCATTTTATTAAAGATGAAGCAGATGACGAAGATAAAGCAGAAGAGTATAAAGATACTTACTGGGATGAGATGAGCAATGATCACGATCAATACGAAAGTTGTGAAGAACTTTTTGGTGAGAATGAAGATGATTCTGTAGATATTGATGATATAGATTTTGATGATTTATATGACAAAAGAAATATAGTTGCTTTTTCAACAAATAATTTTGTATTTTCAAAAATTGAAGATATGCTTGCTGATAATGACAGTATTTCAGATGAAGCTGTTGAACTTGCAAATGAATCTTTAAGTGAGTTTATTGATGCTGTAAAAGAAAAATTTGAGAATCATGTTGAAGATACAGTATATGTACAAATAGATGAAAAGTTAAGAGAGTATAAGAATGACTTAGATAACAATATAGAAGATTTTGAAGCTATTATACTTTATATGGTATTGACAAAAGAGGTTCCTGCAGAGATTGTGAATGCACTCTTTTTAGATATGGATGAGTATGGTTTTTATGCAACATTTGAAAATAATGATGAGATAATAATACAAGGTTATAATTATGGAGAATATGATACAGGGTATTTTTCAAATGATCAAGATGATTTCTATATAAATAATTTTAACTATACTTGGAAGTGTTATCCAGAAGCTCAGAAATTACTAGAATAAGAGTATAAAATGGATAAATATAAAATAGCAGCTATTGGAGATATTTTTTACAAAATAGAAAAGATGATAGAAGATTTAGCAGAGTACTATGGTGATGATATTGATGAAAATAGTTCTTTAAAAGTTCGTCCAGGGTACGGTTATGATAAATTTTATTTAGATTGGGTTGAGGGTTCATATGATATGAGCCTTCAATCTTTAATCAATTTTATGCTTCAAGAACATCATCATTACAAAAAGCTTTTATCAAAAGAGACATATAAAAAAGTGACTAAATTTAATAAGAGTTGGCCTGAAGGTATTTTTGATTTTGGAGATGATGAAGAGGAACAACAGATCATAAATGATATAGAGTGTACTGTAATTTGCGGAGTAAGAATAACTCTAAAAAAATATGGATTTTCATATCAGAACTTTTTAGACGCTGGATATGATATAGAATCTATTCTTCCTCATATTTCACCAAATAATTTAGTCTATACTACTGTAATATCTCCTTATAATTTTAGAGATGATTTAGAAGAGTATATAAATAAGAATGAACTTTCTGAGGATGATAAAGAAAAAATTATTGAGATTGTAAAAGAGTCAGGGGATAATATAGAGTTAGCTACTATACTTTATCCTAAATATCTTGAGCTTTCAAATACTCTATTACAACTTGCTATAACTGATTGTACAAAAAAGAGTGGGTGTAGTCAACTTGCATTTAACATAAAAAAGCTGGGTGCTAGTGAAAGTTTGTTAGGGGAGCTAGAACTATTCAAAAGCAAACTATAAAAGATGGCTTTTTTTATAAAACATACATAAAGTCAAATTTACTCTATGAGCTAAATGATGTAGATCATAGAATATCTAATATAAACGATTTTAACTATAAAAAATATCCAGCTTTAGCTAAAACAGAGATTTATGAAGAAAATAATAGTTTAATATATAAACAAAAACTTTTAAAAACTACAAAAATAAGAAAGTTGAAAAAAGAAGATTTTCTGATTGTCGCAAATGCTTTAGATTATTTAGGAAGAAGAAGATTTATTCATGGGGACTTGAATAAAAAGAATATTATTTATACCTATGATGGATTTAAAATTATTGATTTTGAGCCTTCATTGTATCAAATTAAAAATGGAGTTAAGCAATTAATGGTAACAATACCTTATGCTATAAAATCAGATTTAGATAGTCAAAACCCAACAATACTAACTGATAAAATTGGCTTTATCTATTTTGTACTGAGAGTAACAAAGCAAATGAAATCCATTGATGTTGTAAGACTGAGTAAGAGTTTGGATCATGAAACTTATTTAAACATAAAATTAAATAAGATAAGCAAAATGTCTTATAAAAAATTAGTAGAAAGGTTTTTTAATTTTGAAAGTATTTAGATTTAGTATTTTTAAAATTGAATGACAAAAAAGGATAGATGTGGAATCAAAGATAAACTACTGGATGCTACTATGCAATCCAAACAAATGGTTTGGAGATAAAAGTACGAAAAATGCAGAAGTTAATGGTATA
>JAYEJC010000111.1:0-6465 GCA_034660335.1 Campylobacterota bacterium | reverse complement strand
GCACAGTCTCTCATCGATAGTAACGAGCAAAAATACAAATACAAATGTCAATAATTCAAAAATAAAAATATTACTCTTCAATCACAACTTGTACTATTTAAGTGATAGTTATAATTTTAATTTGGTATTACATTAAAATTAAACACTAACTAGATATAATACAAAAAAATCAAGGAGAACTTGTGCGAATACTTTCAGGAATACAACCATCAGGAACAATTCATATAGGTAACTATTTTGGAATGATAAAAAAGATGATTGAGTCGCAAGATGATGGTGAACTATACGCTTTTATAGCTTCATATCATGCACTAACATCTGTAAAAAAGAAAGAAGTTTTACAAAAAAATATATTTGAAGCCGCTGTTAATTTTCTAAGCCTAGGGATGGATAGCGAAAAATCAACATTTTGGGTACAAAGTGATGTACCTGAAGTACTTGAACTCTACTGGATACTATCAAATCATACACCTATGGGGCTATTAGAGAGAGCTCATAGCTACAAAGACAAAACAGCAAGAGGGATATCTTCAAATCATGGTCTTTTTTCATATCCTGTGTTAATGGCTGCAGATATTTTACTATTTGATTCAGATATTGTACCAGTTGGAAAAGATCAGATTCAACATGTAGAGATGGCAAGAGATATTGCAAATACTTTTAATAATACTTATGGTGATATCTTGACTATGCCATTATCCAAAGTAGATGATGTAGTAGCAACAGTCCCTGGAACAGATGGTGCTAAGATGTCGAAATCTTATGGAAATACCATAGATATGTTTGGGACTAAAAAAGCTCTAAAAAAACAAGTGATGAAAATAGTAACTGATTCAAAAGAGCTTGATGAAGTAAAAGAGTATGAGAGTTGTAATGTATATAAATTATGTGAACTATTTATGAATGAAGAAGAGCTACAAGAGATGCAAAAAAGATATGCAACACCAGGTGAAGGGTATGGTCACTTTAAATTAGCACTTATGGATAAAATCAATGAACACTTTGCACCATATATCCAAAGAAGGGAACATCTTCTAAATAATCCCGAAGAGGTAAAAGAGATATTAGCCAAAGGTGCAGCAAAAGCTAGAAAAGTTGCTCAAACAAAACTACAAATCATTAGAGATGCTGTTGGGTTAAACTACTAATGCAAACAGCTATTAAAAATATTTTATTTTCAATATTCCTAGCTTTATTAGGATATTTTGCTGCTGGTTTTGTATTTGATGAGATCCAATCTAGACTTGTAGGGATGGTGATATTTTTAGTAGCGATGTGGACAAATGAAGCATTGCCTCTTGGTGCTGTTTCTCTACTTCCTATTGTTCTTTTTCCCGCTTTTGATATCCTTAGTACAAATGCTACTACTGCAAACTACTCCAAATCGATAATTTTCCTCTTTTTAGGTGGATTTTTACTTGCAGTTGCTGTTGAAAAGATAGGATTACATAAAATAATAGCAAACAAGCTTTTAGGAGTATTTCCATCAAGTTCTAGAGGTATTATATATGCATTGGCTGTTACCTCTGCTATCCTTAGTTCTTTACTATCAAATACCACTACAGCGTTACTTTTAATGCCTATTGCACTTTTTTTAACAGATATAACAAAGCTAAAAATACGACTAGTACTAGCTGTTGCTTATGGTGCTAGTATAGGGGGAATTATTACCCCTATAGGGACACCTCCAAATTTAATTTTAATGGGATTTTTACAAGACAATAACTTAGAGATGCTTACATTTGTAAGCTGGATGGCTAAAACAATCCCTTTAGCAGCTATTATGTTGATCATTGTACCTTTTGTACTCTCTATAGGGATTACAAATTTATCGATAGAAAAAAGTTTGGAAACTTCACCTACTTTAACAGATGATCAAAAACGACTTCTCTATATTCTTGGTTCTTTAGTTGTTGTTTTATTTGCTAACTCATTCTTTAAAGTAAGTGAAGCTGGTATATTATTAGCATATGGTTTATTTATGTTTATGCCAAAAGCTGGATTTATTCAATGGGAAGATACAAACAAAGTGCCATATGAGATTATGTTTTTATTTGGTGCTGGGTTTAGTATAGCTGCTGCATTTGGTGCTACAGGACTTGCATTTGCAATATCTCAAATGCTTTTAACTCTCACACAACTAGAACCAATAATTTTGATCTTAATAGTAGCAGCACTAATAACTTTCACAACAGAAGTTACAAGTAATACAGCTCTTATATCAGTAGCTTTACCAATTATCTATGCATTAGGTATAGCGTCACCGCAGATAGATACATCACTAGTTTTAATGGTTGCTACGATATGTGCTAGCTATGCCTTTATGCTACCTATTGCAACACCACCAAATGCAATAGCCATGAGTAGTAAAGTTTTAACAATAAAAGATATGGCAAGTTTTGGAATACTTTTTAATATAATTGCGGTTTTGCTTACATCTTCAATTGCTATGTTATTGTGGTAATAAAATGAATAAAATATTAAACCTAATAGGAAGAAAAAAAGAACTTTTTACAAAAGATATTAAAGATTATGATAAAGAGTTAAAAGAGATAGTTTCATCTTCAACATTTTTGGTAATAGGAGCAGCTGGAAGTATAGGTCAAGCTGTAACAAAAGAGATATTTAAACGAAATCCAAAAAAACTTCATGTTGTTGATATAAGCGAAAATAACATGGTAGAATTAGTTAGAGACCTAAGAAGTAGTTTTGGATATATAGATGGTAATTTTGCTACATTTGCTTTGGATATTGGTAGTATTGAATATGATACATTTATCAAATCAGATGGTAAATATGATTATGTTTTAAATCTATCAGCTTTAAAACATGTAAGAAGTGAAAAAGACCCATTTACTCTTATGAGAATGATTGAAACAAATATATTTAATACTGATAAAACTTTACGACAATCATATGAAAATAAAACAAAAAAATATTTTTGTGTATCTACAGACAAAGCTGCAAATCCTGTTAATATGATGGGTGCAAGTAAAAGAATCATGGAGATGTTTGCAAATAGAAAATCAGAAGATATAAAAGTATCAATGGCAAGATTTGCAAATGTTGCTTTTAGTGATGGTTCTTTGCTTTATGGATTTGATCAACGAATCAAAAAAAACCAACCAATAGTAGCTCCAAATGATATAAAAAGGTATTTTGTAACTCCTCAAGAAAGTGGTGAACTTTGTCTTATGTCTTGTATATTTGGCGAAAATAGAGATATATTCTTTCCAAAACTAAGTGAAAACTTACATCTAATTTCTTTTGCAGATATTGCAGTGAAATATCTAAATGATTTAGGCTATGAACCATATCTATGTGAAAATGAAGATGAAGCAAGAGAATTTTTCATTCAAAATTCAGAATTCAAAATTCAAAATTCAAAAAAATGGCCTTGTTTATTTACCTCTAGTGATACAACAGGTGAGAAAGATTTTGAAGAGTTTTTTACGGAAAATGAAACTTTAGATATGGATAGATTTTCAAATCTTGGTGTTATTAAAAATGAGCTAAATTATAATGAAGAGTTATTAAATGATTTTGAAGATACTATTAAAGGGTTTAAACAAAATTTATCGTGGTCAAAAGATGATATAGTAGAAGAGTTTTTTAAAATGATTCCAGATTTTGGACATAAAGAAACTGGTAAGTATTTAGATGGAAAAATGTGAAAGCCGTAAAAAAAGTAAAGAGTTTTACTTTTTTAGGCTTGAAACCGAAGATGTTATGCTAAAAGCATCATCGAAGGCTGTTCCATTAGGTTCGAAACCGGAAATTATATGCTGTAAGCATAATTGGAGGCTGTAGATGCAAGATATAGTTAGCTTTATACAAAATACTTTTAATACAAAAGAATTTATCCCTTTACATGAGCCTAGGTTTATAGGAAATGAAAAAAAATACTTAAATGACTGTATCGATTCTACTTTTGTATCAAGTGTTGGTAAATATGTAGATATGTTTGAAGAACAATTTGCTAAAAAAGTTGGAGCTAACTATGCAATTGCAACTGTAAATGGTACAAGTGCATTACATATTTCATTACTTTTAGCAGATGTAAAAAAAGATGATGAAGTTATAACACAACCATTAACCTTCATAGCTACTTGTAATGCTATTAGTTATATCCAAGCCAAACCTGTTTTTGTAGATGTTGATATTGATACTATGGGTATGAGTCCAGAATCTTTAAAAAACTTTTTAGAAAAAAATTGTGAAATTATAGATAATCAATGTATCAATAAAACAACAGAAAAGAGAATAAAAGCTTGTGTACCTATGCATACTTTTGGACATCCTTGTCGTATTAAACAAATAAAAAAGATTTGTGATAAATGGAATATAACTTTAGTTGAAGATGCGGCTGAGAGTTTAGGAAGCTACTATAAAGAACAACATACAGGTACTTTTGGAAAAGTTGGAGCATTTTCTTTTAATGGAAATAAAATTATAACATCAGGTGGTGGTGGAGTGATCGTAACAGATGATGAAGCTTTAGCAAAAAGAGCAAAACACCTTACTACTACTGCAAAGGTTCCCCATCCTTTTGAGTATATACATGATGAGATAGGGTACAACTACCGTATGCCAAATTTAAATGCAGCATTACTTGTAGCTCAACTTGAACAGTTAGATAAATTTATAAATTCTAAAAGAGAATTAGCCAAAAAATATGAGGAATTCTTCTATTCAAATAAAGATATTACTTTTGTGAAAGAGCAAGAGAATTCTCGATCAAACTATTGGCTACAAGCTATTATTGTTAATGATATAAAAAATAGAGATCAGTTTTTAGAGTTTACAAATAAAAACGGTGTAATGACTAGACCTATTTGGAAGCTTATGAATGAACTAGAGATGTTTAAAGACTCTCAATGTTCAAGCTTAGAAAATGCAAAATATTTAGAAGAACGAGTTGTAAATATCTCAAGCAGTGTGATAGTTTAATGGAAGATATAATTTTAATTGGTGGTGGTGGTCATTGTAAATCTGTAATAGATGTTATTGAACAAGAAAACAAATTTAAAATAGTTGGTATTATTGATAAAAAAGAGTTAATAGGTACAGAAGTGCTTGGATATAAAATAATTGGAAGTGATGAAAACTTAGAAGAGTTATTTAAAATATATAAAAATGCAATAGTAACCGTAGGTCAAATTAAATCAGCCAATTTAAGAATTAAGTTGTTTAATAAACTAAAAGATATTGGTTATACTTTGCCCACTATTATATCACCATTTGCTTATGTTTCAAAACATTCTAAGATAAGTGAAGGGACTATTATCATGCATCAAGCTTTAATTAATGCAAGTGTTAATGTTGGTAAAAATTGTATTATTAATACAAAAGCTTTGATTGAACATGATAGTACGATAAGTGATAATTGTCATATATCAACAGCGGCAGTTGTAAATGGTGGTGTTTTAGTAAAAGAGGGTACTTTTTTTGGAAGTAATGCAACATCAAAAGAGTGCATTGAATGTAATGGATTTATAAAAGCGGGGAGTATTGCAAAATGAAGAAAGTATTTATAATAGCAGAAGCAGGTGTAAATCATAATGGTTCAATAGAACTTGCAAAAAAATTAATTGATGTAGCAAGCCAAGCTGGTGCAGATGCTGTTAAATTTCAAACATTTAAAACAGAAAATCTTGTCTCTAAAAATGCACAAAAAGCAGATTATCAAAAAGAGACAACAAATAGTAAAGAATCACAATTTGATATGATAAAAAAACTAGAACTTGATATAGATACTCATCATCAATTAATAAACTACTGTAATAATAAAAATATAATGTTTCTTTCAACCCCTTTTGATTTAGATAGTGTAGATATGCTAAATAATTTAGGTTTAGAGATATTTAAAATCCCAAGTGGAGAGATTAGAAATCTTCCATATTTAAGAAAGATTGGTACTTTAAATAAAAAAATAATACTTTCAACTGGTATGGCTGATATTGGTGAGATAGAAGATGCTTTAGATGTTTTAATAGATGCTGGAACAATAAAAGAAAATATTACTGTTCTGCACGCAAATACAATGTACCCTACACCTTATGAGGATGTAAATCTAAGAGCTATGGTAACCATTGGAAATACTTTTGATGTAAATTATGGATATAGTGACCATACTCTTGGCATTGAAGTGGATATTGCAGCAGTTGCTATGGGTGCATCGTGTATCGAAAAACATTTTACCCTTGATAAAGATATGGAAGGTCCAGATCATAAAGCTAGTTTAGAGCCTGATGAATTAATATCTATGGTAAAAGCAATAAGAAATATAGAGTTAGCTTTGGGTAGTAGTGTAAAAAAACCATCAAAAAGTGAAACACCAAATATTAAAATAGCAAGAAAATCTATAGTAGCACACTGTGATATTAAAAAAGGTGATATTTTAAGTGAAGAAAATTTAGCTATAAAAAGACCAGGTGATGGTATAAGTCCAATGAGATGGGATGA
>JAYEJC010000110.1:0-6544 GCA_034660335.1 Campylobacterota bacterium | reverse complement strand
TCCTTACTAATACAATTAACTCATAAACCCTACTTTTTTATCTTTATCAAACTGTGATTTTTCCTCTTTTTCTATCTCTTCAATAAATGCTTGTATTGTAAAAACTGGTTCATCCTCTATAGCTAATTTATATGCTGTATTTTTGATGATCATCTCTATTTGTCCACCTGTAAGCTTATGTGATGAAAGCTTTGATATATCAAATGACTCTTCAAGTGGTAGATTTACTGGTAGTAGTTTCTCCCATAATATTTTTCTTTGTATTTCATCTGGTTTTAAAAACTCTATTTTATAGTTAAATCTTCTTGAAAATGCTTTATCAATACTATCAAGTAGATTTGTAGTAGCTACTAAAATACCATCAAACCTCTCTATTTGTTCTAAAAATATATTTTGCATCTGATTGTGCATCTTATCACTACCACTTATTTGACCACTTACACGATTGCTAAGAAACTGATCAGCCTCATTTAGAAGCAAAATAGGTTCACTTTTTGTTTTTAGTGCTAAATCTTTATAATCATCAAATATTTTTCGTACATTTTTTTCACTCTCACCTACATACATTGAGAGTATTTTACTACAATCGAAGCTCAATACTTGTCTTTTTAAAGATTTTGCTAAGGCTAAAGCTGTGATAGTTTTACCTGTACCTGCTGCTCCATAAAAGATAATTCTTGCATCTATCCCTTTTTTCTTATCTTTTATTCCCCATTTTTTAAGTCTATCTACTACTCTTTTATCCACTTGTTTAAGAAGTGAGTCTAAAGTCTTTTTTGTTTTATCGTTTAAAACTACATCATTTAAAGACTTTGTTGGTTCTACTAGTTCAAACATCTCTTGCTCAGATATCAGCATATCAAGTTTGATTTTTTGTGTTCTTTTTGCTTTTTTTGTAGGGTGTGATATCTTATAAAGTATCTGTTCTGGTATATAAAAGTTCCTATTTATTCCACCAAATGGAGTAAGCATCTCATCATAATCAATCAATGAATTTGAGATAAGATTTCCACTCTCTTCAAGTAAACTTCTGTATTTTATCTTCTCATAATCATCTGTTGAGACCAATGCAATAAGTGAGTTCATATCTCTTATAGACTCATCGCTTCCACCATACTCCTCTTTTAAAAGAGCCAAAAATATCATCTGTTCTTTTTCATTAAGCTCATACTCTTTAAAAAAATCTTCAAGCATAATACCACTTTTTGTAGTCTCTACTCTCTCTTTAATTCTTGTCTCTAAAAGACCTAGTTTTGTACGAAGACGATTTGCATTTGGAGAATTTTCATCAAAATTGTGTTTTACTATATTTAGTTTTTGTGCAAGGTCAATTTTGAAAAACTGATCTTGCAAATACTCCAAATGATCACTATATTCTGTAATATCAGGCAAAATAAGCTCCAAAGAACCAACTTCAAGAAGCTTCAAAAATGAACCACTTAAAGTAATAGCAGTATTTATAAGCTCAAGAAGTGAGATATCACTTATTTTTGTACTTAAAAAGTTGCTTTGGATTATCCAACCCAACTCTAAAAGGTTTTTGATTTTATCTATATGATTAAGATGATCCAACTCTTTGATGTCATAAAACTCACCTAAAACATCAACTACCAAAATATTATCATTTCCTATAATATATTGTTTAGTTAAATACTGCAATATTCGTATCTCATCATCGCTACATTTTAGATGGGTATTTATATCAAGTGTTGTGATATCTTTACATTGTATAAATTTTATAACATTATTCATAAATATTTAGAGCCTTAAATTTTTTATGAATTGTACTATAATCATATTTGATTTACTATTAACCTAATAAATAAGCCAAATATAAAAAGTATCCAGCTATAGATATCCATAACAATATCCAAAAAATTTCAGGTATTTTTGTCATAGAAGCTAAATCCGCACCATCTCCATGACCTTTTGCATTCAAAAGGTGAAATGGACTCAATAATCCATCTAACATCACATAAACACCAATTAATTTTATATATATAACTGTATATTTTGAGATATTAAAATACTCAATAAACTGATCTGCTACAGGAAGTAAAAATAACACCACAATACTCATAGATAATAAAAATGTTTTTATATCTCTTACCCATAATAAGATTGATATTATTAAAACTACTAAAATAATATAAAGATTTTCAATAGATAAAATATCTTCATCTAATTTTGCAAGCTGATATATATAATATCCTACCACTGATGTTGTTATATATCCAGATATAGAGATTAGAAAATGGTAAAAACCACCTTTAAAGCTATATCTACACAAACCTGAACCATCAAAATTCAATACTATATGCTCTATTTTTCCACCTGTTAAAATAGCCATAAGACCGTGACCTAATTCATGAAAATATGTAGACAACATTTTAAATGGTATTCTTACTATTGGTATAAATTTTATTATAATAGATACTAATAACAATTGATAAAATTCACTCATAAATCTCCTTAAGTAACTGAAATTATACTTAAAATTTATAAATATAATATTAGTATAAATTTTTTTTGATATTATTAGTAAAAATAATAAGGAAATCTAATGTTAAAAAAGATGTTAAAAATTAGTTTGGTAGGTTCTTTGCTATCTACTATGTTGTATGCTGACCTAAAATATACGAAATATGATAGTTCATCATTTAAAAGAGACAATAACCTTCAACTTGGAGTGTATCACTTTGATAATAATAGCGAAATATATTTAGGTGAAATAAAAAGTGACAAATACGCTGGTATGGGTGTAAAAATACTTGACGATGGTACAATAAAAATGAACCAATACGCAAATGACAAAAAAATAAATGGTATGTCATTTGAGGTATCTGGAGATAGAGACTTTATGTACTTTGGTGACTATAAAAATGGACAAAGAGAAGGTCATGGTATTATGTATTGGGCTAAAAGTGGAGATATCTATATAGGTGAATTTAAAAATGGATATAGAGATGGTATGGGAACATATAGATTTCCAAGTGGTAAGATACAAAAAGGTTTATATAAAAAAAATAAATTTCAAGGTTCAAGTAGTAGCACTAGCTCTACTAACACTACTGTAAAAAAACCAGTAGCACCTACACCAAAATACAACTTCTTAGGTATTGATGACCTAGAAGCTTTCCCTTCTGATTATGTTGGTCAAAGTGTTTATTTAAAATGTAAAAGAAGTACACCTGAAGAGGATGAAAAAGCTGGTGGATATAAAATCATGGCAAACTGTGCAAATGCAGATGGAAACTATGGTTTTGGTTCAAACAACCCTTTTAAAATAAAAATAAGAACAGCTAATAAAAGCCAAGCTAGAAGTATCGCAAAATCAAAAAGACAAGTTAAATGGTTTTTAGGTACAGTGAAAAAAAACAGAGAAGAGTTTGCACTAACAAAATATATCTTTGATATCAAAGATGTGCAGTTTAAATAAATATAAAAATATTTTATAATATCGTATCGGAATCGCGACTTCAGTCGTGACATTTTCTTATAGTTCCCATCGTCTCTGATGGGAACTAGGGAAAGTCGGCGTTCCAAGCTTTTCGGAATCTGGACTTTAGTCCAGACTGTTAATATGCCCAGACTAAAGTCATGGGTTCCGATGTGGTTTGGAATTAAGAATATTAGTTATTTCACAGTCTTAGAAGCATGGGAACTAGTTCGTGAGTTATAGATTTTATTTCACAAAAGCATACATAGCTTTTATCTCTTGATCCCAAATAGTTTCATCTATCGTCTCTAAAATCATTGGAATATCTTCCATTCTATCGTCATTCATCATAAAATCAAAAGCATCCCAACCGATTTGACCCTCACCTAGGCTATGATGTCTATCTACTCTACTTCCTAGTTCTGGTTTTGAGTCATTTATATGCATCCCCATTAAAAACTCTCGTCCTACTATTTTATCAAAATCAGCCCATGTTTTATCATATGCTTCGCGTGTCCTTATATCATAACCTGCAGTGAACATATGACAGGTATCTATACAAACCCCTACTCTACTTTTATCTTCTACCCTATCTATTATATACTCTAAATGCTCAAACTTATATCCAAGATTTGTACCTTGACCTGCTGTGTTTTCTATCACTGCTTTTACATTTTTTGTTTTATCTAGTGCTATATTTATAGATTCTGCTATCACATCTAGACACTCTAGCTCTGCATAGTGTAGTTTTTCTTTATATTCTGGGTCTCTTTTTGCTATTTTTTGTAGATGACTTCCTGGATGAAAGTTCAATCTATCAAGCCCTAAGATATCACATCTTTCAAGCTCATCTATAAATGCTGTTCTTGATTTTTCTAGTTTTTCCTCATCTGGATTTCCTAGATTTATCAGATAACTATCATGAGGTAAGATATGTTTTGGTAAAACTTTACTCTCTTCAAGATTTTTAAACCATGCATCCAAAGTTTTTGTATCAAATGGTTTTGCATCCCATCTTTTTTGATTTTTTGTAAATAAAGCAAATGCTTTTGCCCCTATTTTCATTGCGTTTAATGGTGCATTTTGCACTCCACCACTAGCACTTACATGAGCTCCTACAAATTTAGACATTTTTATCCTTTTTTGTGTAATTGTATCAAAAAGTTATTAGTATTATCTTTGATTATAGTTTTATAATATAGTTAAATTATCTAATAAGTTTTATTTAAGATGAATATTGGATTTAGCCATTATTTTATAACTTTTTTATATAGTTATGATAAAATATAGTTATAAAAAAAATAAAGGCTTAAAATGATAGCAATACCTATAAAAAAACTAGGTGAAAATCCCGTATTATCAGACACATTTGGAAAATCTAAATTTTTTGCAATAGTTGAGGGTGATTTAATCTCTTTTGAAGCAAATAAAAATAAAGATGCAGTAGAGGTTGTTGATTGGCTTTATGATTTAGGTGTTAGCAAAACATTTATACCAAAAATTGGAGTAAAAGCATATACACATACTAAAGAGATGGATATGAAATGTTTTCATATAGATGCAAAACAAAAGTTTATTGATATTATTGAAAATATGAAAACAATAATCAAAAATAATACAGTAGATACAAATTCAAATAATGAATTTGTTGTAACTACTGGATGTTAAGTATAACTAACAAATAACAACAGATTTAATCTCTGTATATTCTTCAATAGCGAATTTTGGTCCCTCTTTACCAATTCCACTTAGTTTTGTTCCACCATATGGTTGAACATCAAATCTAAGTGTAGGGATATCATTTATTACAACTCCACCACAATCTGCATCACTTATAAAACTTTGTGTTTGTTTTAGATCATTTGTAAATATAGAAAATTGTAACCCATATGGTGAATTATTCATTTTAACTATAGCTTCATCATAATTTTCAACTTTTACTAGACTAACAATTGGTGCAAATACCTCTTCACATACGATTTTCATATCATCTGTAACTTCTGTCATAACTGTTGGATAATAATTTAAACCATCATTTTTATTTCCTGTTATACAAACAGCACCCTCTTCAATAGCACTAGATACCCAAGATTTTGCTCTTTGGAGTGACTCTTCATTTATAAGCGGTCCTACAAAAGTATCATCATCATAAGGGCTACCTACTACTAGCTTTTCTGTCTCTTTTTTCATAGCTTCACAAAACTCTTTGTAGATATCTTTTGATACATATATTCTTTGTAAGCTTATACAAACTTGCCCACTATTTATAAAAGCACCAAAAGCACATCTTGATGCTGCTAAATCAATATTGGCTGTTTTATCTATAAAAGTGGCAGCATTTCCACCTAGTTCTAAGGCTAGCTTTTTTATACCTGCTGTTTTTGTAATAATATTTCCAACAGGTACACTACCTGTGAAGCTAAGTACTCGTGGTATATCTGAAGATACAAGAGTACTACCAACTTCAACATCACCATATATTATACTAATAGCATCTTTTATAGCATATTTTGATTCTACAAAACACTTCACTAATTTAAAAGCAGTAAGGGGAGCTTCTGGTGTTGGTTTTAGTACAACTGCATTTCCACTTACAAGAGCTGGTGCTATTTTATGAGCTACTAGATTTAATGGAAAATTAAAAGGTGTAATACATGCAACTACACCAACAGGCTCTCTAAAATAAAAAGCATTTGTTTTTTTACCACTAGCCATAGCATCAGTATTTATAGTATGACCCTCTAAATTTATCATAGCATGACAAGATAACTTAATAGTCTCTATAGCTCGATCTACCTCTACTCTTGCAAATGATATTGGCTTTCCAACTTCATCACATAAAGTTTGTGCTATATCCTCTTTTTTTTCTTTTAAAATATTTGCTACATCCTCAAGCCATGTTACTCTTTGTGACATATTTGATGATTTTGTATCTACACTTGCTTGCTGTGCAATTTTTAATGCTTTTATTGTATCCTCTTTTGTACATAGTGGATATTTTGAAACCACCTTTTTTGAATATGGATTTATTATGTTTTCTAGTTTATCTCTTGATTCTTCTTGAGTTCCGAAATATATATTTGCTACCATTATTTAATACCTGCT
>JAYEJC010000109.1:0-6565 GCA_034660335.1 Campylobacterota bacterium | reverse complement strand
AGGACACTTATGTATAAATATTTCTTAGGCATTGATATATCTAAAGATAGTTTTGATTTTTGCTTTACTGACCAAACTGAAAAAGTCTTACACAAAGATCACTATCTTATGAATATTGATGACTTTAGATTTAATGAAAAAGCTGTTACTTACTAATGCTATTTCCTTTAATCTTAAATAAAACTTAATAATGAATTTAACTAAGAATTATACTTCACTTATATTGGTTTTTAGTAATTTTAAGATATAATCGCGACCATAAATTATCAATAAAACTCAAGGAACTAAAATGTCAGATTCATGTAAACAAGTATATATAACAACTCCAATTTATTATGTAAATGATGTAGCACATATAGGGCATGCATATACAACAATAATTGCTGATATGCTTGCTAGATACTCAAGACTAGTAGGTTATGATACTTTTTTCTTAACAGGTACAGATGAACATGGTCAAAAAATTGCAGATAGTGCAGCTTTAAGAGATAAATCACCAAAAGAGTACGCAGATGAAATTAGTGGTAAGTTTAGAACTTTATGGGATGATTTTGATATCTCATATGATAGATTTATCAGAACTACTGATGAGGACCATAAAAAAGGTGTACAAAAAGCATTTGCAAAAATGTTTGAAAAAGGTGATATATACAAAGGTAACTATGAGGGTAATTATTGTGTAGGATGTGAAACATTTTTTACAGATGCACAACTTATGGATAATAGTGGTTGTCCAGATTGTGGAAGACCTACAACTATTGTAAAAGAGGAGAGTTATTTTTTTAGATTATCAAACTATCGAGATAGACTGCTTAAACTTTATGAAGAAAATCCAGAATTTATTTTGCCAAAATCAAAAGCAAAAGAGATTATAAACTTTGTAAGTGCAGGTCTTAATGATCTATCAATATCAAGAACATCATTTGACTGGGGTGTAAAACTACCTAGTTCTATGGGAGATGATAAACATGTAATGTATGTATGGCTTGATGCACTTATGAACTATATCACTGCACTTGGTTATGGTGGAGATGAAAAAAATATGAAATACTGGCATGCAAAAGTACAGCTAGTAGGTAAAGATATTCTTAGATTTCATGCTATTTTTTGGCCAGCATTTCTAATGTCACTAGAACTTCCACTTCCTGATCATATAGCAGCTCATGGATGGTGGACAAGAGATGGTGAAAAGATGTCTAAATCAAAAGGAAATGTAGTAAACCCAAAAGAGGTAGCAGATGCTTATGGACTTGATGCATTTAGATACTTTATGCTAAGAGAAGTACCTTTTGGTCAAGATGGTGATTTTTCGCAAAGAGCTTTAATGGATAGAATAAACTCAGACCTTGGAAATGATCTTGGAAACCTTTTAAATAGAATTCAAGGTATGAGTGGGAAATATTTTGATTTTAAAGTAACAAGTAAAGATGTTGCAAAATATCACCAAAAAGAACTAGATGAAGTTCATACTATTTTAAAAGCAGCCGAACCACTTATTTATAATATGCAAATAAATAGATACCTAGAAGAGTTATGGAAAGTTTTAACTATAGCAAATAAGGCTATAGGTGACTATGAACCATGGGCTATGATGAAAAACAACAAAGAGCAAGAGGCAATGGCACTAGTAGCTTTAATAGTAAATATCATGGCAAAAGTATCTGTAATGCTTGAGTGTATTATGCCAGAAAAAATATCTAAAATTGCAAATTCACTTGGGATTAAAATAGATACCAACTTATACAATAGCATTATTAAAAATGAAGAACTAGTAGCAGATACAACTATAACAAAAATCGATGCACTTTTCCCTAGAATAGAGGAGGAACTTATAGCAACAGCTGATGTAAACAAAGTGGAAGCTAGTGTTGAAAAACCACGAAAAGAGTCATCTAAAGAGAAAACTCAAGAAAATGAAGAACCAAATAATCTAATCACAATTGATAAGTTTTTTGAGACAACACTCAAAATAGGTACAATTGTAGAGGCACAAGAGGTACCAAAATCTAAAAAACTATTAAAACTACAAGTTGATGTAGGTGAAGATAAAAATAGACAAATTTTAGCTGGAATAAAAGAGTTTTATTCTGCTGAATCTTTAGTTGGTACTCAAGCTTGTGTAGTAGCAAACTTAAAACCTGCAAAACTAATGGGTATGCTAAGCGAAGGTATGCTTCTTGCTGCTAAAGATGAAAATGGTCTACATCTTTTAAGACCAGAATCTTCAAAAACAGCTGGTACAAAAGTAAGCTAAAGAGATAATTAAGTGAAAATATCAGCACTTGTGGATATTGCTGAGGGTAGTTTATTAAACTCCCCTGCTATATCTTTTGTTACACAAATACATACAAATATAAAAAAAATAAATGATGGTGATGCTTATTTTGCTACAGATGAAACATATATACAAAAAGCTATTGATAAAGGTTCTTTTTGCATTATTTGTGATTTTGAACCTATTATTTTAGATGAAGAGATAGCATGGATAAGAGTTGATGATATACAAAAAGCTATTTGCAATGTATTAAGATACAAACTAATAGAGCAACAAGCAAATTATTTTTTTATTGATAAAATATTATTTGAATTTATTCAACTTTTCAAAACAAAAGAGCAGTCAAATATTTTACTTTTATCAAATAATATTTTAAAAGACTTTGAGATTTTATATAATATTGATTCATCAAAAGATATCTATAGTACAGATATATCTCTTTTGAAAAATATAGCCACAAATACAAACACAATCTCTTATAAAAAATATGATATAAACAATCTCACAAATCACTCTTTATTTGAAACTTCATTTTCATATGAAGGTGTATTTTATGACAAACTAAGATTGCCAAATGTATATATAAACCATTTTTTACAAGTTCAGGAGATCATCAAAGAACCAATAGATATAAAAAAATTAAATAACAACAATCTATTTAAACCAATTTTTATCAATAAAAGCAATCAAATAGTAGGATATGGACAAACAAATAGATTTATACTCTCATCATTTGATAAAGATATAGCTTCAGTTGAGATTGATTATTTAAAAAGGTTTTATAGCTATGCAAATATAAAAATAGTTTCCTCCTCAAATATCAACAACAAAGAGCTTTTTTCCCATATTTCAGATACTAACTACAATGCAATATATATAAAAAACAAAAGCATAACAAACATAATAAGAATACTAGAAAAAAATGATAATAGTGCCAAACTATTTTAAAAGGACTTAAATTGGACGGAAAAAAAAGAATCAATATCAAACCAGGTATCACAGTTGATATTGTGTTAAAAAAAGATCAAAGAAGTGGAAACCTTACTAATGGTATAGTAAAAAATATTTTAACAAACTCACCATCGCATCCTCATGGAATAAAAGTAAGATTGCAAAATGGTGATGTAGGAAGAGTTAAAAAAATCTATTAACTTATAAAAATTCTATTTAGACTAATCTTCCAACATATCTTCATCTACTTTAACTGTATAGATATATGTTTGATAGTCTATCTCATCATAAGTTTCAATAGTGACAGCTTCTCTTTGAAACTCTTCACCCTCAAACTCATCCAAACTATCCCAATGGTTTATTAAGTTTGAAGACTTAAACAAAAAACCATGAACAGTATCTCCATCTTGATCCAACTTAATCCCTGGATATCCCATACTAGCACTCCAGCCAGCATCAACTAAATATCCTTTGACAGTTGCAGGGATAAATCTCCCTACAACATTTTCCAGAACATAAGCATTTGGACAATTTGGCATAAGTGTACCATAAACAAATAATGTATCATCCATATATGTTTATTTTATTCCCCTGAAGTTGTTTCACCATTGAAAGTGATGATACCATGTGTATAGTTAGAAACCATTTTCCAACCCATATCCAAAAGAACTCTTTGACAATAAGCACTTCTACTACCAGTTAAACAATATAAAATAGTAGGTTTTTCTTTTTGTGTTTCTATCTTATCTAATTGATTATAAAATGATGTTGTTGGAATCAGATAATCAGTTCCTACTATTCTTTGTTGGTTCCACTCCATCCACTCTCTTACATCAACAAGATTAAAATCAACCATACCAAGCTCTCTAGCTTCTAAAAGTGCTGTAATCTCATCTCCATCAAGTTGTTCGTGAGCTAGTATAGCTTCACACTCTTCTGTCGTTAATCCTCTTGAGTGAGTATGGGCTACCTCTTCAGCCTTTTCCTCTATTGCATTGGCTTGTGCATACTCTGGTGTACAAAAAATACCACAGTGACATTTACCATCTTCTGGGATCTCTTTTTCTATTGCAGGTTTACAAGGACAAATTCTATTATCAGCTGCTTTTCTCTCCTCTTTTGTTTCACCTATTACCATAAAACAAGGACAAAATCTTTTATTATAAATCATTTTATTTCTAGCAAGTCCCATTGTAACGCCTTCGTTTACATCCTCTATTGGATTGTAAACCCAACCCTTACTAGCACAAACTTTATCTGTAAATTCAGTAGTTTTTCTCATCTCCTCTTTGAACTCAGCAGATTCCATATCTATTTTTATCATCATATTATTAACCCTATTTTATTTTTATAAAATAATAGAGAAATTTTGTTAATTTAGCCTTAACTTAAGCACTTAATTTCCAATACTTAATTATAATACCTTATGAATATTTTAGAACAAATTTACGAAATAAACTTTGAAAAAATAAACTTTTTAGAGAGAAAACACTCTTTGAAAAATGAAAATACAATAATAATTGGACCACCAAAATGTGGAAAAAGTTACTTGATATATGACTTTTTATCAAAATTTGATAGTTCAAAATATATCTATATTGATTTTGATGATTATAGAAATATTCAAATAGATATTATAAAAAATCTAGAAGAGTTTATCTCTTTACATAGTATTGAGATTTTAGTATTAGAAAATTTTAAATTTGATTTTGATTTACCAAAAGTAACAACTACTATAATAACAAGCAAAATTGATAAAGATTTTGAAGAGTTTCACAAGATATATCTAAATGGCTTAGACTTTGAAGAGTTTATACTATTTGATAATAAACACCAAAATACAATAAATAGTTTTAATAGTTTTTTAAAATTTGGTAATCTACCAGAGATTATTGAATTTTCCGAGATTAAAAAATCAAAAAGAAACAATGAGATATGTAAACTTTATTGCGAAAACTCTACACAATTAGATATATTATATCTACTTATAAAATCAGCAGGTGAAAACAAATCAATCTTTCAGCTCTATAATCAACTAAAAAAAACAACAAAAATATCAAAAGATAAATTTTATGAGATATGTGAAAAATTTGACTATAACAATGTGGTATACTTTTGTGAAAAATACAATCAACCAAAAGCTGCAAAAAAGATATTTGTTTTTGATCACTCTATGATTGACTTTATATCTTATAATAAAAACTTTACAAATTTATTTAAAAATATGTTGTATTTAGAATTATTATCAAAAAATCACAAAGTATACTATTTGGATAATATAGACTTTTTTTTACCATTAGAAAAAATAATTATATTAGCAATACCATTTTATAATGATATGATTTTAGATAATATCACAAAAAAACTAATACCAATAATAGATAAATATGATATAAATGAGATCTCAATTATCACAGTAAGTGGTGAAAAAGTTTTATATATAGATGAGATAGAGGTACAAATTATGCAGTTTCCAAGTTGGGCTTTGACATTATGATAGGTAAATTATGCAACAATATCTTTACAATAGTTTTATTTTGAGTGATTTTTTTATTTATCATAGTTGTGATACAATATGTCATACATTAAAAAGGGGGTTAAGTTATGTTATCAGTAAGATTAGACAATAGTATGGAAGAACAACTTAATTTTTTATCAAGACAAAAGCAGATATCAAAAAGTCAAATTATAAAAGACTCTTTATTGTACTATTTTGATATGTTAAAAAAAGAGACAAAACAAAAAAGTTCTTATGAATTAGGTAGTGAATTATTTGGTAAATATTCAAGTGGTCAAGAAGACTTATCAGCTACATATAAACAGAAGCTAAAATCTAAAATCACAAGAAAATATGATAAATAAAACTATAATAGATAGCGGTCCAATAATAGCACTCTTTGATAAAAGTGACAAGTATCATTATAAAGTATTAAACTTTTTACAATCATTCAAAGGTGAACTTATAACATCTTGGGCTGTTATAACAGAAGTGTCTCATATGTTAGATTTTAATCTAAATGTACAAATTGATTTTTTAAAATGGATCGAGGTAGGTGGTATAGAAGTTTTTGATATATCACAAAATGAGATTGCCAATATAAGAGTGATGATGGAAAAATATCTTGATATCCCTATGGATTTAGCAGATGCTACACTTATGTATATAGCAAATAAAGAAAATATCAAAAATATAGTAAGTATTGATAGTGATTTTGATATTTATAGAACTTTGAAAAAACAAAGTTTAATTAATCTTTTAAGATAGATTCAATAAGCATATCAGTTTTATATAAAGGGTTAAATAGATGATAGGTAAATTATGTGGTATAGATGAAGCTG
>JAYEJC010000108.1:0-6613 GCA_034660335.1 Campylobacterota bacterium | reverse complement strand
GAGCTAATATATACAAAAATAAATTGTTTTTAAAGAAATATCTATCAAAAAATAATTATAAAATTTAAATTTGAAAAAATCATTAAAATTGATTGAATTTAGAAAGTTAAATCCGACAGACTCCTAGCAAAAACAATACTAGAACAAGAAGTTGTATTTAAAAGTTATTCAAAAAATAGTAAAGCTGAATATAGAGTGTTGATAAAATTTTCAATCACTATTATAATAGCTTTGCTTATTGAGGCTTTGATGGTTGTATTTAAAATAGCTATTGCTGACTATTCTCAAATAATCCATGCAGTATATTTAATAGGTGGTGTTGCATTATTAATAATATCACTTGGATTATTTATATACTATACAAAGAAAAAGATTTAGATAAGGTGTAATTTCTTTCTTAATCTTAAATAAAACTTAATAGTGGATTTACCTATAGTGATTTTAATACTAGATACCTAAATGATAAATTAATATATATTTGTATATAATATATACAAATATATAGATATAAAGGTATTTAAAACTATGGATAAATTTATAACATATTCTCAATCCTCCAAAGATGCATTAAGAATTATGCAGATGTCCTCAAATCTTCCTGTTAATATTTTGGTAAATGGTCAATCAGGAATAGGAAAAAAACAATTAATAAAAACTGTATTTCCAAATATTCCTAGCTATAACATAGATGAGTTTGAAAACTTATTAGCTCAAAATGAGATAAATCTAAAAGAGTATCAAGCAATAATATTATATGGTATAAATAAAATAAAAAATAAAAAGATAGTTTTTGAAAAACTTGAAAATATTAGAATTATTGCAACTTCATTTTTAAACTATGAAGACAAAGAGAGTAAATTTGCTATAAAAATTGAGATAGAACCACTAGAAAATAGAAAAGAAGATTTAGACTATCTAATACAAACATATACAAATGAAGCTAAAAAGATATACAATATATCAGTGACCCCAAAAGATGTGAAGATAAACTTATCTGGAAATGGTAGAACTTTAAAGCAATCTATATATAAAAGTATATTATTAAGATCAATTTCAAAAAATGATTTAAAAGATATTTTGTGTGATTTTATTAAAGATGAGCTTAGTAAAAATAAAAAATCCTACAAAGAGTTATTAGAATTTTTTGAGGTACCACTTTTAAAAGCTGCAAAGAGTGTATATAAATCACAACTACAAATATCAAAAAACCTAAAAATAAACAGAATAACTGTTAGAAAAAAATTAACTAAATATTTTGGAGAATAAAATAATGCAAAAACTATGTGAAGGATTCAAAGATAATAGTATCAATCCATTTATGATATTTAATAGCAATGGAAGCCTTGAAGAATACAATCAAGCATCGGAGTTTTTATTTAATGATATTCTTCCAAAAGAGCTTTATGAACTAGCAGTATCATATGCTTCAAAGAACTATGGATATACTACACATTATTTCTCTTTGTCTTGTGGAAAAACAAATTTTTATGCTATATTGGTTGGTTATGAGGATGATGAGCATATTGGTATAGAGTTATATAAAACTTTGGAGATAAAAAAAACATCTATTAAAAAAGAAAATTTACAATATGTAAATATTTATAGTATTCTAGAGATATCAAAAAGTACAATTTTAAATATTGAAAAAACAAAGATTAGTGAACAGTATGATATATCTATACCTGAAATTAAAATTGATATTAATAATTTTATGCTTATTTTAAATAGCTGTTTTGAGCTTTTTAGAGATAGTGATAGCTTAGAGATAAAGACATATATTAAAGTTGGTGAATATCTTGTTCTTGATAATAAAAAAGTAAATTTAATCGCTATAAATTTTATATCTAAGGATACACATTTATTGGATGCAGAGTTGGTAAATAAAGCAGTTAATAAAAATTTTAATATATTTTTCAATGATAACTCTGTATCTTTAGAGCTTCCTATGAATTTATAATTTTTAAAAGAGGTACTAGTTCTAATTTGATTTGGTATAAGTTTTATTAAAAAAGCTACAAAATAAGATTATTTTGTAGCTTTTTTGGAGAAGTTTTTTAAAGATTTAAAGATTAATGTTTTTTAGATAACTCTTCTAAAGTTATTTTTGTTCTTTTTGCTACACTTGCTCTTAAAGCAGTTCTTCTAGCATCTGGAAGTGCAATAAGACCTATCTCACCTAAAATACCATCGTGACCAATCATATCTTCAGACATAAACATACTTACATAGTCATTCATAGCAGGTACTTGTGAAGCGTGTGAATTTTTTGTATAGAAAAATAAACTTCTTGAAATAGGATATTTACCACTTGAAATTGTATCAGGAGTTGGTACAACACCATTTATTTTTGAACCTTGAACTTTATCGTCATTTTCCATTAAAAATGAGTATCCAAAGATACCAAATGCAGCTTTATTTTTATTTAGTTTAGTAACGATTAAGTTGTCATTTTCACCACTTGGTACATATACACCATCTGTTCTGATTTTTTTGTATTTTTTATATGCTTTATATTTAACTTTATCAGCTTTATATAAAGATGTATAAGCAGATATTTTTTTAGTTTGACCTTTTAAAATCATATCTTCAAAAGCATCTCTTGTACCTGATGATTTTGGAGGACCATATATAACAATTTCTCTATTTGGTAATGAAGAGTCAATATCAGACCATTTTTTATATGGATTTTTTACTAATGATTTACCATCTTTAGAAGGAACTTCAGCAGCAACCGCTAAAAGTAATTGTTTTTTAGTTACACTAAAAGGAGTATTTGATTTGCTTTGTGCAAATGCAATACCATCAAAACCAATTACAGCTTCTGTGATATCTGTTACACCATTTTTTTCACACATTTTAAACTCTTTTGCTTTCATTCTTCTTGAAGCATTAGTTATATCAGGAGTATTCATACCATTTCCAGCACAGAATAATTTCATACCACCACCTGAACCTGTTGATTCTACAACTGGTGTTGGGTATTTAGTTGTTGCACCTAATTCTTCTGCTACTGCACTTGAAAATGGATAAACAGTAGATGAACCTACTATTTTAATTTGATCTCTTGCACTAGCTGTTACTGAAAGTGCAGATACTGTTAAAAGAGCTAAAGCTGTTTTTTTAATCGTCATTTTATTTCCTTGTTTTTTATGTCGTAATGATAAAATATTATAATTACCGTTTGGTTACAAGATATCTATTGATATAACAGCTCAATTCACTATTAAGTTTTAATTAAGATTAAGAAAGAAATTACGCGTGATTTGAAAAGATATAGCAATATATTGACTAATTTTTATTTTGAAAATATATAAAAAGTAGTTAATTACCAGTGCTATTTCCTTTAATCTTAAATAAAACTTATTAGAGGATTATATTATTGATTTAAAAAAATATGATATAATATCAAAAATATAAAGGGTAGATATGAGTAAACATTTGATTACGACAGCAGATTTTACAAATGATGAGATAGATAAGTTATTTTATGATGCTAAACTATTTTTAGATTTGACTGCATCAAAAATACTTGATGGAAAGTTGGTTGTGACACTATTTTTTGAAAACTCAACAAGAACAAGAAGTAGCTTTGAAATAGCAGCAAAAAGACTAGGTGCTGATGTAGTAAATCTTGAGGTACAAACAAGCTCTACAAAAAAAGGTGAGACAGTAGAGGATACTATAGCAAATTTAGATGCTATGAAGCCTGATGCTATTATTATTAGACATAGTGATTGTGGATTGCCTCAAAGTTTAACAAATCATGTAAATTGTCCTATTTTAAATGCAGGTGATGGAAAAAATGCACACCCTACACAAGCTTTATTGGATCTTTTTACAATAAAAGAGTATTTTAACGGCGATATAAAAGATAAAAATATCGCAATAGTAGGGGATATAATCAACTCAAGAGTAGCATCATCAAATCTAGAATTATTACCACGATTTGGATTAAATCCTATTTTAGTAGCACCAAAAGAGTTTAGAGTTGAATCAAAATACAAAAGAGTGAAAAATATAAAAAAAATTATAGATAAACTTGATATTATTATGAGTTTAAGAGTTCAGCATGAAAGACATGATTTAACTCTTACAAAAAAAGAGTTAAATAAAAATAAAAAAAGATATGCAAAAAAATATTGTATCACTAAAGAGCTTTTAGAAAATAAAAATATTTTATTGATGCATCCAGGTCCAGTAAATAGAAATATCGATATTAGTGATGAGATGCTATTAGATTCCAGGTCTAAAGTATTAGAACAAGTTAGAAATGGTGTAGCTGTTAGAATGGCTTGTTTAAAAAAACTAATTTTAGATCAATAATCAAAAAACTTAAACTTTGAATTTAAAAGAGAGATTAAACTACTATGGCTCTATAAATGAGCCATTTTTATTTATTATTGATTTTGATATGACAAACTATGAGGTGATACCACTAAAAAATTTACCCAATAATATAAGCTATAGTATAGATGAAACTAGCAGATATACAAAACATAATATTACACTATTAAAAAAACCGATAGATTATAAAAACTATAAAATAAAATTTAATAAAATCCAAAACGAGATAAGAGAAGGTAATAGCTATTTATTAAATCTCACATCTATCACTGATATTAAAACATCTCATAACTTAAGAGATATATATGAAAATGCAAATGCAAAATTCAAGTTATATTTCAAAGATCAATTTACCTGTTTTTCACCTGAGCGTTTTTGTAATATTAAAAACAATAAAATATATACATACCCTATGAAAGGGACGATTGATGCAGATATCAAAGATGCAAAAAATATAATATTAAATGATAAAAAAGAGTTAGCAGAACATACAATGGTTGTAGATCTTTTAAGAAATGATTTATCTATAGTATCTTCTAAAGTAACTGTTGAGGATTTTAGATATTGTGAAAAAATATATGCAGGAAATAAAGAACTTTATCAAATTAGCTCAAAAATATCAGGTCAATTAGAAAAAAATTGGAACCATAAATTAGGTGATATTATCACTAGTATGTTGCCAGCAGGTAGTATAACAGGTACTCCAAAAAAGAAAACAGTAGAGATTATAAAAAGAGTTGAAGAGTATGATAGAGATTATTTTACAGGTGTTTTTGGTGTTTATGATGGGCTTGATTTAGATAGTGCTGTTATGATTAGATTTATTCAAAAAAATAAAGATGGAAGCATGGAGTATAAAAGTGGTGGTGGTATTACATGTGATAGTGATATTAAAAGCGAATATAATGAGATGATAGATAAGGTGTATATCCCATGATAGATGAACAATATTTTGAGACAATAAAGTGTTTTGATAAAGAGGTATTTAATCTTGAATATCATAAAAAAAGAATATCAAAAACAGTTGGAATGAATTTTAATTTAGAAGAGTATATTTATCCCCAAAGTGATAACTTGCAAAAATGTAAAGTGATATATGATAAAAATGAGATAATTGATATTAGCTATAGTGACTATAAAATAAAAGATATAAATAGTTTTAAGTTAGTTGTATCAAATCAGATTATATACAATAAAAAATCAACGAAGCGTGAATCAATAGATAATTTATATATGAAAAAAGGATTATGCGATGAGATTATTATAGTAAAAAATAATCTTATTACAGATACTAGTATTGCAAATATTGCTATTTTGATTGATGATATTTGGTATACACCTAAAATACCATTATTATATGGAACGACGAGAGAAAGATTATTAGATAATAAAAAAATTATAAAAAAAGATATATCAATCGATGAGCTTCTTAATGCTAAAAAAATAGCACTTATGAATGCTATGATTGGCTTTTATATTGTAGAAAAACCATATATAAAACAGGATTTGGATTCTATAAGTAGATAATTTAATTTATAAATAAATAAGTTAATAAACACTATAATACCTAATGGAAAAAGATTATCCATTAGAATTAATAATAAGGGGTATTTATGGCGTGTGATAGTGGTGTAAAAGAGATAAAAGACTCAACAACAGATGAAAATGAACAAACAAATACAATTAATAAGGAAGAAAAAAAGATGAGCTCAACAATGGTAAATAGAAGAATGCCTGATTTTAAAATGGAAGCATATGATGCTAAAACTGGTCACTATACAGAAGTAAATAGTGAAGATTATTATGGAAAATGGACAGTAGTATGTTTTTATCCTGCTGATTTTACTTTTGTATGTCCTACAGAGATAGCTGCTATGAATGCAAAAAAACCAGAATTTGATGAATTAGGTGTAGAGATTTTAGCAGTATCAACAGATACAAAATTTTCTCATAAAAGATTTGCAGAGACTGAGCCTATCTTAGAGGGACTTCAACTTATGATGGGAGCTGATCCAAAAGGTGATGTGACAAGAGATTTTGGTGTTATGATTGAGGAAGCTGGTTTAGCTTTAAGAGGTAGATTTTTATTTAACCCTGAGGGAATTTGTGTAGCTCAAGAGGTTCAAGCTCCAATGGTAGGTAGAAATGTAAATGAGTTCTTAAGACAAGTAAGAGCATGGCAACACGCTACAAAAACTGGTGAAGTTTGTCCAGCAGGATGGGTACCAGGTGGAAAAACACTTCCAGTGAATACAGATAGTGAACCAAT
>JAYEJC010000107.1:0-6650 GCA_034660335.1 Campylobacterota bacterium | reverse complement strand
CTTTTATGATTTGATATTATTACTATATCTTTAATATTTTAGAATATGATTAAGTGATATTTTTAAATCATACAGTTTAGGATTGTTCTATATAAAATACTCTTGCTCCAAACCTTTTTGATTATCATTTATCACATCTATCAAGGTTTGTATATTTTGAATAGTTGATGATAGATTTGTACACTTATTTAGTTGTTTTTTATATAGCTCATTCGAACCATGATTTTTTATTAAATTTTCAATATCTTTGGGTATAAAAAGTCTTATATTTTTATTTCTTGGTAAAATTTCATTTAAATATATATCAATACCAGCTAGATCAAAATCTCCAAAATAGATAATCTCATTTTCCAAACTCTCAAACCACTTCCTCATAGTACTATTTCTATAAACAAATAAGATATTATTATTTTGAAAATATCTTGTTTGGGATTGAAAATAAACTAAATTCTCAAAATTTTCAAGCCCTATTATTAAAATATCTTTAGAGATTTCAGGAGGTTCTTTTAAAAAAATCGCACTATTGTTAAATAACGGAAGTTTTACATTTTCTATTTCACAATTACCATTTAAGTAGAGTCCCTCTTGAGGAGCGATGTTTTTAGCTTTTGTATCTATATTTGATTCAATTAACTCTTTTCTTGTAGTTGCATTATCAATATTTTCGATATCTTTATATACCTTATAAAACTGCTCTTTTACTACTATTTTTTTTCTTTTAGCACTAAGAGTGATGATATCTATAAGCATCTCATCTTTTAGGTGATCTATCAAAGATTTTGGAACAGCCGAATAGTTTAATTCACCCTGCTCTTTTAGTTTTAGAAGTGTTTTTATATGTTTCAAGTTATATCCTATTTTCCAAAAGATCTTTAGCATTTGAATTTGTGATAACTTTTTTGCCAGTTTTTAGTTCTAACTCTTCTCTTGCTACTTTAGCTACATTTCCACCTTGTTTGGCTACCTCTTTACTCTCTTTAAAACCTTTTGGCTCTATTGCTTCAGATATATCTTTTGTTGAAGCTTCGGCAAGCATATTGAGTATTAGTTCTGTATTAGTCATATTGTCTCTTAAATTTTCTTTTTTTAAACCTTTGAGTACTTTATATTCTTTTGTAGTTTTTTCAGACCAAGTTTTAGTGATAATATCTGTAAGAGTAGCAAACTGAACACCCTCTTTTAAGCCTCTTTTTTTCCACTCATCTGTAAGTTCTTTTCGTATCTCAATGCTTTTAAGTCTTTGATTTATCCAGTTTTCACTATATCCAAGACTTAAATACTGCTCCATAGCTCTATCAATAGTAAGCTCAGGATCACTCATCTCATCAAGTCTCTCTTTTGCCAAAGTAGCTAACCATAGTTTAAAAAGCTCTGCTTTTGGTGAAGGGATAGATTGAATAAGACGAAAAAGTTGTTCTGTATCTGCTACATCTGTAAGTCTCATCTTCCCATCACTAGCTTTTATTTTCAACTGTCCGATTTTTTCGGACACTTCACTACCCTCTTTCTTTAATTTACTTTTTAAATCACTCCAATACTTTCTAGGT
The DNA here is from genome assembly GCA_034660335.1 of Campylobacterota bacterium. Classification (GTDB taxonomy): domain Bacteria; phylum Campylobacterota; class Campylobacteria; order Campylobacterales; family Arcobacteraceae; genus JAIOSF01. The sequence continues at coordinate 5,103 of JAYEJC010000107.1, read as the reverse complement.
CTATTGTTTTGTGTTAATACCTCAATGACATCAATAACTGATATATACCATTTCTCTTGCTCTTCATCCCACACTGTTCTTACTTGTTTCTCTTCAAAAATTTTGATTGCTTCATTACTCATACTATTTACTCCACTTTGTTACTTCATAATAAAATTTTATCCTAAAAATATTATTTATTTTAAAAGTATTGCAATTTGCCATTTTATTTTAAAATCAACTCTTTAACTACTGATATCTTATCAATTTTACTTATTAAACTCACCTGCTTATAGGTACCTATTAGTTTCTCATCTGGTGCGCCATTTACAAATACTATTGCTTTTTTGTTTGCAAACTCTATTAGCTCTTTTAGATATCTTTGAGACAATATCCCCACTTCATCTAGTACTACTTGAAATGTAATCTCTTTTTTTGTGATTTTTTCTTTGAAGATATGCAACATAGCGACATAGATCATACTTTTTACTAATACATCAGTACCATTTGATCCTATCATATCAAGCGACTGAACATATCTGCTATCATTTCCATTTTCTACTACTCTAAACTCTAAGATAAAACTATCCTCTATATCTAGTGTCAAGCTATTTTCAAACTCAATTAGATCAATCAGTTTTTTAAATAACTCAATAATCTTTTTACTATCACTTTGCTCTCCAAACAGACTATTTTGCTCATATGAGAAACTATTTTGTTCATTTTCCTCTTTTATTGCTGTAAAAAGCTCTATAATTTTATTGTTTGTTTTTGAGTATCTCAAAGCTAAAGTATCTATAACACCTATTTTTATCTCTTGAAATATTTTTGTTATTTTTTTAATAAGTGTTTCTATTTTACCTTGTGATTCAAGTAGTTTATCATATTGGCTAACTATACTGTTTACTATTTGACTCAAATTTTGACCAAGTAAATCTTTTGCTTTTTCTATTTTGTTTGATTGGTGGTACTCTTTTAATTTATAAGCTGTATCAAGAGCATCTAAATCTTTTGTGATATTTAAAGTGTTATCAAATATACCATTTAGTTTTTGAAGTAGTCTTTGTACCTTTGCATAAAACCCTCTATATTTTGATGCTGTGTTATCTATACGAGTTATAAGTGTACCTATATCATCGATATCATCATTTTTTATATATTTTATATCCCAATTGATACACTCTACAAATGTTGAAGTTTTTTCAAACTCATTGACTCTTTTTAGAGAATAGTTTTGTTCATTATATGAAGTTTGTTTTTGTTTGAGTATCTTTCGTAAAGTTTCTAGCTTTTTATTTAGCCCTTTTAAAATATCTTCAAAACTTTTTTCAAGTGATTTTATATCATCTTTGATAGTTTTAAGCTCTTTATTTTTTGTCTCAATCATATCAAAATACTCTTTTTTATCTTTTTTGTACTCTATGATGATAGTTTGATAGCTTTCTATATTTTTTATCTTTTGCGCTAAAGTTATTTGCTCTTTTTCTAAATTTTTAAGTTGTGTGATATTTACATTTTTATCTTCTAAAAGTGTGTGATATAACTCCTCTTGGCTTTGAAGATTGAATCTTTTTTGAATCTCTAACTCTTCTATCTCTAAATTTAGTTTTTGAAGTGGAGATTCAAACTCTTGAGCGATTTTGTTAAGCTGTTTTGTAAAATAAGACTTTTTTGCTTTCTTATCGTTTTCTTTGGATTTATTATGATTGTTTTGTTGAGTATTTAGATCTTTTAGCTGTTGATCTAATAGCACTTTATTATTATCATATGCTTTTAACTTCTTTTCTTTTTGCTCATCAAAAACTTTTTGTGCTATTTTTTTATCTTCTAAGAGTTTTGATATTTTTGTTTTAAGAGTTGTTTGTGTGATTTGTAAAGATTTTATCGTTTCATTTAACTCTCTTTTATCTCTATATATTTTATTTTCAAAGTTTCTAAACTCTTTGTTTAGTTGCTCAATCTCTTTTGAAAATGTTTTTTCTGTTTTATTTAAAAGAGTTTTTAGTTTTTCTAAATCACTATCAAGATTGGTTTTAGGTATATCTAAACTCTCAGGTTCAAACTCAAATATGGTATTTGAATTTTCTTTAAATATACCATTGATATCATCTTGTAATACTTCATCTTTTAAAAAGTAGATATATTTATCTCTTTGTTTATCATTTTTATCTATTTTATTTAATAAGCTATTTTGCTTAGGGCTTAGAAGTGATTTTATAGATTCTATCTGTTTATTTATATTTTCTAGGCTTTGATTTTGTTTCTCTTCTAGGTTTTTTTGTTGTTGGGTGTATATCTCTTTTTTATTTGAAAGTTGTATATCTAAAGTTTGGATTTGTTGTTGAGATCTGTTTATATCTCTTACTGTCTCATCTTGTTGTTTTGATAACTCTTGATATCTATTTTCATCTTCAAATATAAATGTTTTATTTTTTAGATCTTTTATTTTGTAGTTTAGCTCTTGTATTTGTGAGCCTATATCTTTTTGTTCATCTTTTATATCTAATGACTTTTGATGATACATCTCATTTATCTTTTCAAGTTCATTTGACTGCTCTTGAGTTAAGAGTGATACTTTTTTATCTTGCTCTTTTTTTAAATCATATATTTTACTATTACGAATATTTTGTGAAGCACTAAAACTATTTTTTATACTTTGTATTTGCAAAGTATGATTTGTTTTGATATCTTCAAACTCTTTTGTTAGAAAATCTTTTTTTGATATCAACGCTTTTAATCTCTCTTGCTTAATAGACAATGTCTCATAAAGCTCTATTTTTTCATCTATTTTTTCTTTTTCATATCTTGATTTTTTATCATTAGTTTGTTTTAAAAAGCTATCAACAGCTCCTTTTGATTGGTTGAGTTTATCTTTTCTTTTGTGATAAAGGCTTTCTTCATGATTCTGTTTTTCAAGTAAAATATTCTGCTCATTTTGTAGCTCTAAAATATCTTGATTTAGAGTCTCTAATGACTCATTACACTTTTGTTTTGAGTTGCACAATGTACTAATATCATCTTGAAGCAAACCTTTTGTTTGTTCATATTGATCAAGTGTACCTATCACCTCTTTTATATTTAAACTATTTTGTTCATAAAACTTGATATCTTCATAGTAGTCATTGAACCTACTTAGATACCTTTGTATTTGAGATATATCTATCTTATTATCAATACCCAAAGATGAAACTATCACTTTTTTTATAGCATCACTATCTACTTTTGAGTTTATAAATATATTTGATAATGTTTTTGTAAAACTCTCATAATCCTTTGCTTCAAAGAGAGAAAAGTATTTTAGCTTATGATTTTTGCTATAAAGTATCTCTTTGTATTTTGCCCCATTTTGCACTATATTGCTACAAGTACCAAGCTCTTTTAGCCTTAAAAAAAGCTCACTTGTAGATATAGGCTCATTATTTTTTGTATATATCTCTTTGATATTTGGCATAGTGCTACAAAGGGTAAATCTAAACTTCACAGTCCCATCTCGATAAGCAGTAACTAAAACATATTTATCATCTTTTTTATAAACATAAGCTATATATGAGTTTTCATACTCAAAATAATAATCACTAAAAGATATCTTCTTGCTACTACTTATCCCAAGACCTTGTGAAGATGCAGTATAAAAGTAAAGTATGGCTCTAAGAAGTGTAGTCTTCCCAGCACCATTTGCACCTATAAAAAGTGAATTACCATCCACCTTCACACTAGCAAAATCAAACTTAGCAGACTTTATTAAAGTTACTTGTTTAAGACCGTTCATCTATTATCTCCCAATATCCACTTCTAGCACTTCCAACTCTTTTTAATATATTTTCATCTTTTAGATTTTTTATCTGCCACTGTATACCTTTTATAGTTAATTCTAAAGTATCTGCTAACTCTTGATTTGTAATATTTGGATTTTCATTTATCAATTCCAGTATTTTTACCCTAGTTTTTACCCTAGTTTTCTCTTTTATACCCAACTTCTTAGAATTTTTACTAAAATCAAACTCAACCCAAAGTCCATTGTTAAATTTAAATTTAGGAATAATAGAGTTAAATCTTTTTGATTCTTGTGTTATTTTATCTATACCTCTTCCCCAAGATTCTACAAAACCTGCTAGAAAAAAAACATTTGCAATAGCTGGATTGTAAGGTTTTGATGAGTGTTTTTCTAAAAGTGTATCAATAGTCCAATTTTCTGGTAACTCACCACTATTATAAATCATAACTTTATCATCATAAATACTTATCTGGATAGGTGTTTCATCCCCATAATCTTTATGAACAATGGCATTTATAATAACTTCCCTAAATGCCAATTGAGATATTGGAAAGCTCTCAACTCTTTGCATCCCCTCATAACTTATATATGCTTTTAAATACTTTGTAAAAACTAGCTCTTCACATTTTTCAACTTGCTCTAAAATATTTCCCCTTACAGTGTCTTGATATATCAATTCACTATCACTTTTAAAATACCCAATTTTTATATAAGATCCTGTCACATATTTTTCAGGCTCCTTTGAAAAAAGCAATACCGTTGCTCTTTTTAAATACTCACCCTCATATAGATGAAGTTTTTCTATTAAACCATTATTATTTTCATCTAATATATTTGACTCTATCCTTTTTTTCTTAATCGCTTTTTCTTTAAAAAATTCAATTGCATTATTATCTAATTGTTCAACACCTATATATGGTACAGGAACACCATCCCACTTTTTACCCTGCTTTTTTAATAAAAACTTATCAAGTGCAGCACCCTTTAACTCTTTTTTTGTACTACCTGTTCTATAGTGGTATTGACCTTTGTAGCTAATTGGGTAAGGATAAGGCTCGATTGATATTGCTATATATTTTTTATCATTTTCATACTCTAAACTAACATCTACACTTATCCCTAAAAGATCCAATACCTTATTTGGGATATCCTCTAAAAGTTTTTTATAGTTCTTTATACCTTTAATATAACCACCATCATCAACCCCTACATAGATTTTGCCACCTTTTGCATTGGCAAACCCACATATCCATTTGATATATTCATCTCTCCAGGATTCTTTGAACTCTGTATCTTGGTTTTCATCTTTTTTAAACATTGAAGTTCCTATTTTTTAACTTTCTTTTTAT
>JAYEJC010000106.1:11904-21971 GCA_034660335.1 Campylobacterota bacterium | reverse complement strand
ATTGAACAAGGGATTGAAAAAGGGATTGAACAAGGAATTGAAAAGGGAATTGAAAAAGGGATGAAACAAAGAGATATCGAGATAGCTCGAAATCTACTTGATATACTTGATGATGAAACTATATCTTTAAAAACATCCTTATCTATTGATTTTATTAAAAGCCTAAGATAGTGCTCTTCTAAATTAGGTGCCCTGTGAGGAGAGCGTAAAATAATCTGTGCTAAAAATTATATCTCACCCCTACTCCAATCCCAAATCTTCTATCATGTTTTATATTAGTTTGTTCATCATTTTGTGTCACTTGTGTACTATGAAAGTACTCTTGATATATAGCTTGTGATATAATTGAGTATTTTGGATAGTTTACTAAGAAGTATTCTATTCCACCCTGCAATCCTATAAATCCACCTGCTACACTATCTTCATCTTTTGTAGTAGAATTTGATAGTGGGTCTTTTTCCCACTTCAAAGTACTAAGTGATTTAATGAAAAATTTAATATAATCTTTCTACACTTTATCTTTTTTTTATCTTTTTTTTGCTATCATCCGCGTTCCTTTAATCTATTTTAAATAGGTTTTTGTGAAATCTCACATGTAACAATTCTTAAAAAGGGTTGTAAGTTATCAATGATATTGATGCTTATGAATGGTTACAGAGGAATAAACCCCAAAATTAATCTGGCAAAAATGCCAAAAAGAAGGAACTATTATGGTTACAATGAAAGACTTATTAGAATGTGGTGTACACTTCGGTCACCAAACAAGAAGATGGAATCCAAAAATGAAAAAATTCATTTTCGGTGTTAGAAAAAATATTTATATTATTGACTTACAAAAAACATTAAGATACTTCAGATATACATATACATTAGCAAGAGATGAAGCTGCTGCTGGTAAGACTATGATTTTTGTTGGTACAAAAAAACAAGCTACAGAAGCTGTAAAAAATGCAGCAATTAGCTGTGGTATGCCATATGTAAATCATAGATGGTTAGGTGGTATGCTTACAAACTACCCAACAATGAAAAAATCAATTAGAAAACTTGAAATCATCAAAAAAATGAGAGAAGAGGGTCAGCTTGATCTTATGACTAAAAAAGAAGCTTTAATGCTTACTAGAAAAGAAACAAAACTAGAAGCATACTTAGGTGGAATCAAAGAGATGAAGCAACTTCCTGATATGATGTTTGTAATTGATGCAGTAAAAGAAAAAATTGCTATTTTAGAAGCTAGAAGACTTGGTATTAAAGTTTATGCTCCTTTAGATACAAACTGTGATCCAGATTTAGTTGATTTTCCAATTCCAGGAAATGATGATGCTATTAGATCAATACAATTATTCTGTACAGAGTTTGCAGCAGCTATGAACGAAGGTAAAGCAGCATTTGCAGAAGCAAATGGTGAAGATTCTGATGAAGTAGTTGTATCAGAAGCTGATATGGCTGAAGTAGCTCAAGAGGTTCAAGAGGAAGCTCAAGCTCAAACAGTAGAACAAGAGGAGAAATAATGGCTGGTGCAACTCCAAAACTAATCAAAGAACTAAGAGAACTTTCTGGTGCTGGTATGCTTGATTGTAAAAAAGCTCTTAATGAGTGTGAAGGTGATATTGATAAATCTATGTCATTTTTAAGAGAGTCTGGTCTTGCTAAAGCTGCTAAAAAAAGTGGAAATGTTGCTGCTGAAGGTCTTGTATCTATTTTAATTAATGATGATAACACAAAAGCTACATTAACAGAAGTTAATTCACAAACAGACTTTGTTGCTAAAAATGATAACTTTTTAGCATTAAAAGATGAGATCACTGCACATGTTCAAGCGACAGGTTCATCTACAACTGAAGAGTTAAATGCTACAACTATCAATGGTACTACATTTGAAGAGTATTTAAATGGTAAAATTGCAATTATTGGTGAAAATATTGTTGCTAGAAGAATGGCAACAATCTCAACTGATAATGGTGTTGTAAATGGTTATGTTCATACAAATGGAAAAGTTGGTGTTATATTAGCGGCTACTTGTGCGCCAGAAGCAAAAGAGAAAGCTACAGCATTATTAAAAAATATCGGTATGCATGCAGCAGCTATGAAACCATCTGTAATTAGCTACGAAGATTTAGATTCTGAATTTGTAGAGTCTGAAAACAAAGCTATTATTGCAGATATAGAAAAACTAAACATTGAGTTACATAGACTTGGAAAACCTGAAAAAAATATCCCTGAATATGTTTCTATGTCACAATTAACTGATGAAGTAATAGCATCTGCAAAAGATAAAATGAGAGCTGAATTAATCGCTGAAGGAAAACCTGAAAAAGTAGTTGATGAAAGAATACTACCAGGTAAAATTGCTAGATGGATTGAAGACAATACTCAATTAGATGCTACACATGCATTATTAACACAAAAATATGTAATGGATGATAGCAAAACTATCGCTCAAGCTATTGCTGATGTTGATGCTTCTATTGAATTAGTAGACTACATTAAGTTTGAACTTGGTGAAGGTATTGAGAAAAAAGAAGAAGACTTTGCAGCTGAAGTAGCTGCACAAATGGCATAATAAACATACTGATGCCTATGAGATTAGTTGATAATGATAGATAAACCAAAATCAACTAATTCTCAATCTGATTTTTTACTTCAAGTAAAAAACATCACTCATAATTTTGATTATCCACTTTTCAAAGATATTAGTTTATCACTTAAAAAAGGTGAAAGCATAGCTATTATTGGTATAAGTGGGAGTGGAAAATCAACCTTATTAAATATCTTTTCATCACTTTTGATTCCAAATAAAGGTGAAGTATACTACAATAATAACAATATATTTGATATATCAAAAAACAAATTATTAAAAATAAGAAGAGATGATTTTGGTATTATTTTTCAATCGCACTATCTTTTTAGAGGATTTAATGCTCGGGAAAATTTATATATATCAGAAATTCTAAGTAATAATAAAGTCAATCAAGATTTATTAAAGGCATTAAATATTGATTTTATAATGAAACAAAATATCGGTGAACTAAGTGGTGGTCAGCAACAAAGACTATCATGTGCTAGAGTTTTAACTAAGCAACCAAAAATAATCTTTGCAGATGAACCAACTGGAAACTTAGATAAAGAAACAGCAACAGTGATGATAGATGTATTGTTTGATTATATTAAAACTAATGATGCTGGATTAATATTAGTAACACACGAAAATGAGATTGCATTTAGATGTGATAAAGTGTATAAGTTAAATGAGTTTAAATTGGAGCAATTAAAATGAGAGAACTAATCTTAATATCTAAAACACCAATTGTTATTAAAATATTTACATTAATTGCAAAAAAACTTGGTCTAAAGCTAGAGGTTTTAGATGAAGCTCAAATAGACCATAAAGTTGATTTAATCATAGTTGATAAAGAGTTTATAGATGATAGGTTTAATATACTTAAAACTTATTCTAAACAAATAGGGGCTATTACCAATGAGCAACTACCTTTTGAATTAGCAAATGACTTTACTATCCCTTTACCTTTTTTACCATCAAACTTACAATCTATTCTTGAAAAACAGATAGAAACTATCAAAAACAATAGCAATAAAAAAAGATATATTACAAGCATAGAACCAGATACAATAGATATACCTCAAGATGAGCCTATAGTGTTTGAAGAAGAGGCAGATGAGGAGCTTAACCCTGCTCTTCAATACCTTGATAACCTTGCTAGCGGTATTGCCACTGATATAGAAGAGACACAATCAGATGAGAGCTTGGTTTCACTTGATCCATATACTCAAAGTGGTGGCGTTTTAGATACAAGTGAGCTTTCAAAACTAGAAAAAATGATTGGTTCAAAAAATGAAGAGCATATATCTTTTAGTAGCTATGAATCAACTAATCAAATTGATGAAAACCAATACAATCAAGAACAAGATAAATGGAGTGATTTATCATCTATTATTGATGATGCTATTTGTGAAGTCAATAGTAAAGATGAACTATATAGCTATAATGAACAATACAAGGACCCAATAGTTTTAACAATAAACAACTATTCACTAAATGAACTAGCACCTTTATTTAATCTATTAAATCAAGATATAATAGATAACTTAACAAATGGGCAAACTATTAATTTACAATTACAATTAGGAGACAATTATGAGTAAAGGTGCTATATTATTGATATCTGGACCTAGTGGTTGTGGCAAAAGTACTCTTTTAAAAGAGGTATATAACACTATAGAAAACTACTATTTTTCAATCTCTACAACAACAAGAGAGCCAAGAGCTGGTGAAAAAGACGGTGTTGATTATTTTTTTACATCAAAAGAGTCTTTTAAAAAAGATGTTGATAGCAACAACTTTTTAGAGTGGGCAGAGGTACATAACAACTATTATGGCACATCACTAAAACCTATAAAAGAGGCACTAAAAGCTGGAAAGTTAGTGATTTTTGATATAGATGTTCAAGGTTTTGAGCAAGTTATTAAAAAATTTAAAGATATCACAACTACTGTATTTATCACAACTCCTAGCTTAAGTGAACTTGAGTCAAGACTTTATAGTAGAGGAACAGATTCAAACGAGATAATAACAAATAGAATTACAAATGCAAAAAAAGAGATTCAATATATATCAAAATATGATTTTTTTATTGTGAATGATGACTTAGAAACTGCATCAAAACAGCTAACTTCTATAGCTATAGCATCACTTTCAAAATCAACAGTATATGATACTGCTGATATTATATCAAATTGGGCTAAATAGCCTAGATATTTGACTTCGATATTGGTTTACCGAAATGGTATCCTTGCATATAGTTGATACCTAGTTTTGTTGTTTGTTCATATATCTCATTTGTACTAACAAATTCAGCAACAGTTTTAATACCAAGCTTCGTACAAAATCCTGAAATTGTCTCAACAATCAATGCTTGTTTTGGTAAAGAGTCTATATCTTTTATCAAAGAACCATCTATTTTAACAAAATCAATATTTAAAGCTTCTAGCATATTAAAGTTTGAATAACCAGCTCCAAAATCATCAACACCTACATTACAGCCAAGTGATTTCACTATATTAATAAAATCTTTTACCATATCAAAGTCTTGTATCTCTTCACTCTCTAATATCTCAAAATCCAATAGTTTTGTCTCTTCTGGATGCTTTGCTAATTCATCCATTACAAATTTATAAGTATCTCTATTTGTTATATCATCAAAAGAGATATTTACTGCTACTCTTATTTGTTTCTCTTTGATAATTGATAATACACTAGATAACATAACTTGAATAATCACTGGATAAAGCTTAGCTTTTTTTGCAATAGGTAAAAATCTATATGGAGGTATCTCACTACCATCGTTTTCAATATATCTAATCAATGCTTCATATTTATAAATCTCTTGTGAATTTGCATCAACTATTGGCTGAAAATATGGTTGAAAGTTTCCATCATTTATACCATTTTTTAGTTTTTTAATCCATTTTATATTTTCTTTGAAGTCATCTTTTTGCTCAAATGAGTTTGGGTCATATTCCATTATCTGAATAAATTTTTCTCTAGCTTTTTGAACAACTCTTTGAACATACTCATATGTATGTTTATCATCGGCAGATGCTATACCAATTGTTACATTTACATCTACCTCATCACCATTTACAAGTAGATCTTCACCATCTATATCACTTGTAAACTTTTCACAAACTTCTCTTATTGTTGTGCTATTTATATTATCATTTTTTGCAAAAGATACAAACTTATCAGCACCAACTCTATATAGCTTAAAACTATCTTCTTTGAAGTGAAGTTTTATTTTTTTTATAAACTCTAATAATATTTGATCACCATTTTCCTCACCATAAAGATCATTTAGCAAAGAAAACTTATCGATATCAATCAAAACTAGCGTGCTTGTATCTTTGTTGTTTATATCTTTTATCAGTGCATTTCTATTTGGTAGTCTTGTCATTTGATCTAGATAAAGATCACGAAGCTCATGATAGAGTAATGATTTTGCCATAGTTTCAAGTAATTTTTTTATATTTACAGGTTTTAAAACATATTTATCAATACCTAAATCAATAGCCTCAAGTAGATACTCTGAATTTGAAAATGCAGTAGCTACAATAATAGGGATATTTGAGTTGATTGATTTAATCTCTTTTGCCATCTCCAAACCACTCATATTAGGCATATTTACATCAGTGATGATAAGGTCAATCTCATCAGCATTTTTTTTAAAATACTCCAAACCCTCTTGTCCATCTACTGCAATAAATTGTTTTTTAGTGAATGATTTTAAAATACTACTTGTAACATCTCTTAAGTTATCTTCATCTTCACAGTATAAAACGGTTATCTCTTTTAATCTTGATACATCTACATTCATTTATAATTCTTCTTTTATAATAAGTTATAGGCTATAATACCACAAATATAATGAATAGTGAATAATGCATAATGAAAAATAAGAAAAAAATATTAATTTTAAACACAGGCGGTACATTTAATAAATGTTATAATCAATATAATGGAAAACTATTAGTTTCTAATTCAAATTATTATATAAAAAAGATAATTAAACAATCAACAAAAATCAATAAAACAACAAAAATAGATGGTCTAATATATAAAGATAGTTTAGATATAACAAAAAAAGATCGTAAAGAGTTGATAAGATATATTAAAAAGAGTAGATTTAAAAAAATTATTATTGTACATGGTACTGATACTATTGGTATCACTGCAAAATATTTGGATAAAAAAATAAAAAACAAACAAATTGTTTTAGTTGGTTCTATGAGACCTTTTAGTATTGAGCCAATTGAAGCAACTGCTAATTTGATGATGGCTTATGGTTTTTTACAAAATAACAAAAAAAATTGTATATTTATAGGTATACATGGATTGGTAAAAAAATACAATAAAATTGAAAAGAATAGAAAGTTAGGGGTGTTTGTATAATTACGCCTTTAACAAAAAAAAAGATATAATCAATATACTTAACTAAAGAGAGAAAAATGGAAATCAAAGAACTTCAACCTATCGTAAATTTTATCTATTCAGTTGCAAATGATGAGCTTGTAAATCGTTATGAAAAAGCAAAATACAAAGATATTATATTGCCTATGACTGTTATAAGAAGGTTAGATGTAGTTCTTGAACCTACTAAAAAAACTGTATTAGATATTTATAATCAGTATAAAGACCAACTAGATGATATGGATAATTTACTAGGTGGTAAAAATGGCTCAAACTTAGGTTTTCATAATCACTCTAATTTTACTTTAAAATCTCTTCTTGATGACCCATCAAATATTAAAAGCAATTTTGAAAACTATCTAAATGGTTTTGGTGCTGATATTCAAGATATATTAGAAAAATTTGAGTTTAGAAATCAAGTTGCTAAGATGGAACGGACAAATATATTGTATGCTGTTATTCAAAAGTTTTGTTCATCTTCTATTAACCTATCGCCAAATGAGATAAAAGATACAGATGGTAATCTTATACATTTAGGACTTTCAAATCTTGGTATGGGGTATGTATTTGAAGAACTTTTGCGAAGATTTAACGAAGATGAAAATGCACAAGCAGGGAAACACTTCACACCACGAGAGATAATATCGCTTATGACAAATCTTGTATTTGTACCACTTAAAGATGAAATCAAACAAGGTACATATTTTATCTATGATAATGCTTGTGGTAGTGGTGGAATTTTAAGTGAAGCAAAACAGTTTATGACTGATACTTATGGAGCAATACAATCAGAAGCTACTATTAAAACTTATGGTCAAGAAGCATCTGATGAGATATTTGCAATTTGTAAATCTGATATGATGATAAGGGGAGAAAACCCTGATAATATAAAATATGGTTCAACTTTAAGTGAAGACAAGCTAGGAGATATGACATTTGATTTTATGCTTACAAATCCACCATTTGGTACACCTTGGAAAGTTGACCAAACTGAACTAGGAATTGAGGGAACTGGACAAGAAAAAAAACTAAATAGCTGTACTGATGATAGATTTAATATAGGTATTACAGATGTTGGTGATGGTCAAATGATGTTTATGCAAAATATGTTATCAAAGATGAAAAAAGTATCAAAAGAAACACCACTTGGAAGTCATATAGCATCTATTCACAATGGAAGTAGTTTATTTAGTGGAGATGCCCAAAGTGGTGAAAGTAACATAAGAAAGTATATAATTGAAAATGATATGCTTGAAGCTATCATTGAGTTACCAAAAGATATGTTTTATAATACTAACATATCTACATACATTTGGTTGGTCACTAACAATAAAAAAATAAAAGGTCAAATCAAACTTATAAGTGCAAGTTCAAAAGAATTTTATAAACCTATGACAAAAAGTTTAGGTAAAAAAAGAAATGAGATGACACAAGAGCAAATCACTAAACTTACTGAAATATTTATGAGTGATGAACAAAATAAATATGTAAAAGTATTTGATAATGAGGATTTTGGATACTCTAAAGTAACTATTGATAGACCTTTAAGACTAGAGTATAAAGATATATCATCAAATATAGAAGAGTTTAAAAATAGTAAAGAGTTTAAAAAACTCAAAGATGATAAACCAACTCAATTTTTAAAAGCACTTGAAAATTCAAATGATACTCTTGATGATACAGAGTTTTTTACTGAATTAAAAAAACAATTATCTTTTAAACCTACAAAAGGGCAAGTAAAAGTTATAAGAGATATATTTGCAAGTGTTAATAAAAATGCTAGTGAAGTTTTAAATGACCCTTACGATGAATCAAAAGGATTTATGGCTGATAGTGATTTAAGAGATAGTGAAAAGATACCATTAAAACAAGATATTCAAGAGTATTTTGATAAAGAAGTTAAACCTTATGTGAATGATGCTTGGATAGTTTGGGATAGTGTAAAAGTAGGATATGAGATACTTTTCAACAAGTATTTTTATGAGTATAAAGCTCCACGAAAACTAGATGATATTTATAAAGATATAAAAGCACTTGAAGAGAAGACTGAAAATCTTTTAGATGAGATAGTATCATGATAGAGCAATATGATAAATGGAATGAAGTTAAAAAAACAACACAAAATAAAAAAAGAAGATTAGGGATAAAGCCTAGAGAAATATTTTGGATTAAAATAGGTTATAATATAGGCGATGAAGAGTATGGTAAAAATGAAAACTTTACAAGACCAGTTATCATCATAAGAAAGCTAACAAATGGATTGTTTTTAGGTGTACCTCTTACAAATACTATTAAAAACAATGATTATTTTCATAGCTTTGAATACGACAATAAACAAAATGGAATCACAAAAAATTCTGCTATGATACTTCAAGTTAAATCTTTTAGTATAAAAAGAGTTCTGAATAAAGCTGGAAAAATAAATAAAGATGATTTTGATAAAATTGTAGCTAAATTACAAAGCTTGATGATTAGCCCCACTTAAAAAGTGGGTGTGCCGTTAGGCGAATTATGTATGTATTATAACAATAAATATAAAAAATGTCAAGAATTAAAAAACAAACAAGGGAGTATCGTGATAATAGAAAACTTATTCAAATTATTGGATATTTGGAACAATAAAAAGAAAAACATTTCTAAAAAAGCCAAAGTTATATTTATCAAAGAGAGAGATATAGTCTTTTTAAATATGGGGCAAAATATTGGTTTTGAGCAAGATGGAAAAGGTGATGAATTTTTAAGACCTGTTGTTGTATATAAAAAATTTAATAATAATCTATTTTTAGGTATCCCTTTGACTTCAAGTTTAAAGGAAAGTAGGTTTTATTTTAATTTTGAGTTCAATTCTAAAACAGATGGACTTAGAAAAAGTAGTGCTATTTTATCACAAATAAAAGCAGTTGATACAAAAAGGGTAAAGTTTAAATTAGGAGTTATTAATAAGTTTAATTTTAACGAGTTACATTTAAAACTATTAGATACGACTAAACCAAAAGATATTTTAACACCTCACGAAAGTGAGGAGAGTCCCGAAGGAATTTGTGGTAACATTATACCAAATAACAGTGGTGAAGTCAAATGATGA
>JAYEJC010000106.1:0-11804 GCA_034660335.1 Campylobacterota bacterium | reverse complement strand
GTTACATTTAAAACTATTAGATACGACTAAACCAAAAGATATTTTAACACCTCACGAAAGTGAGGAGAGTCCCGAAGGAATTTGTGGTAACATTATACCAAATAACAGTGGTGAAGTCAAATGATGACAAAATATCAAGAATATAAACCATCTGGTGTTGATTTTATTGGAGATATTCCGAAGCATTGGGAAGTTAGAAAGTTAAAATTTGTATCTAAATCAATTCAAACTGGTTCAACTCCAGCATCAAAAAAAGGTGATTATTTTACTGATGGTATCATAAATTGGTATTCTCCTAGTGATTTTAATAGCGATTTTATTTTAGATAATTCTATAAAAAAAGTTATTGAAAAAGCAATTAAAGATAAGGAAGTAAAATTATACAACAAAGGTAGTATTTTATTTACTGGTGTTGGTACTGTTGGAAAAGTAGGTTTATTAAAAGAAAGTTCAAGTTGTAATCAGCAAATAAATATAATAACACCAAACAGCCAATTTTTAAGTAGCTATGCAATATATTTATTATACATTATTGGATTGGAAGTTAGAAAGTTTGCAAAGGCAACAATATTACCAATTTTTAATCAAGATGAAACAAAAGCTTTAAAAATTATTTTACCACCACTAAAAGAACAAGAAAAAATAGCAAACTTTTTAGATACAAAAAATAAACAAATAGAAGAGTTTATAAAAGATAAACTTCATCAAATATCATTACTTAAAGAGCAAAAAGAAGCTATCATAAATAAAACTGTTACAAAAGGTTTAGATGATAGTGTTGAGTTTAAAGATAGTGGTATTGAGTGGATTGGGGATATTCCTAAGTGTTGGGAAATTAAAAAGCTTAAATATTGTGCTAAAGTAGTTTTAGGAAAAATGTTATGTAATACTGATAAAGGTAATTATCAATTAAAATCATATTTAAAATCAAAGAATGTAGAGTGGATGAATATTAATACTGAAAGTGTTGAGAAAATGTGGTTTTCAGAATATGAAATAAGTTTATATAAACTCAACAAAAATGACTTGGTTTTAAGTGAAGGTGGAGAAGTAGGTAAAACTTCTTTATGGAATAATGAAATAGAAGAATGTTATATTCAAAATTCTGTTCATAAAGTCACTGTTAACAATGAAAACTTACCAAAATACTATTTATATTTATTTTTTCTATATGGTAGAGTTGGTTATTTTGATTCGTTAGTAAATAAGGTAAGTATTGCTCATTTAACAAAGGAAAAGTTAGAAAATCTTGAATGCGTTGTAGCACCAAAAGAAGAACAAAAAGAAATAATTAAATATATAGAAACTGAAACCTCAAAAATAGATGAAGTTATAAATCAAATTCAAAAAGAGATAGATTTAATAAAAGAGTATAAAATAAGTTTGATTAGTGAAGTTGTTACTGGGCAGATAAAGGTTTGCGATGAATGAATTATATATAGATGAGATAAAAGATGTCACAAGCTATGGAAATAGTTGCCCTATTATTATAAAAGCAGAAGATAATAATACTTATGTACTAAAAACTAGAAGAGATGGAACATTATTAAATAGAGATGATTATGGTATATTTATGGAAGTTTTGTCTTATAAACTACTTCAAAAATTTGATTTTAAAAATATCGCAGAGATAGTATATTTAGTTATAGATGATGATTTTATAGAAGATGCTAAATATAAATTTGAGAACTCATTAAATGAAAGAGAACAAGTAGCCTTAGAAAATATAAAAAACTCAAAAGGTTTAAATTTAGGTGTAAAGTGGATAAATAATAGTGAAAAATATATGGGAGAAGTTTTAGGTAAAGATTTCAAAAAAGAGACTATTAATTATGATGGGTATATTATGAACTCCGATAAGGAGATTGATAATCCAAATATTTTATATTGCAAAGATGATAGAAAAAATTATCTTATAGATTTTGGTGGTGCATTTGAAATGTTGATGGCATTTGATAACATAGAAGGAAATAATGCTTTATTTGAAATACCTAAATACTACGACAAGTTTTGTTTTGATAAAAGATATTTATTATTAGATGATATTCATAATACACCAACTATAAAAAATAAAATTTCTAAAAATGATATATTAAATATAATATCTGAGATACCAAATGGTTGGCAACCTCAAAAGATTAAAAATGAGATAGCAGATATTTTATCTCAAAGAATAGGAAATAAGGAGATATTTAACAATGAGAAAACTATATAATTATCAAGTAGTAAGATACTTTCCAAATATAAACAGTGATGAGTTTTTTAATGTTGGTATTCACTTAGCAAATGATGAAAAAAATATAATACATTTTATAAATGATGAACATCTTTCTAAAACTATGACATTTCCATCTATTGATAAAAAGACTATTGTAAAATTTATACAAATGTTAGAAGAAGAAAAAAATATAAATCATTGGTATGGAAACAATTTAAAATTTAGTGAAAAGAAAGCTTTTAGAAGTAGTCAAACATTTGAAGAGATATTGGAAATTTTATATGAAGATTATATTGGCTATAAATTTCATTTTAAAGAAAAGATAGACACTATTGAACTTATTAAAGAAAATACTAGAAATATGATAAAAAAAGACTTCATAAATTATGTAGATGTAAATGAAAATACAATATTTGATTTTGAAATAATTGATAAAAAACTTTATAAACATCATTATTCAAATTTAATAAGTATTGGGAATAAAGAAAATGTTTTAAATATGTCATGGGATGTTACTCAATTTTTATTATCTAATACTGGAAAAAACAATACTTTTGAACTATTAAATATTAAAAATACTACACAAAATATACAAGTAGCAAATAATATCTTGCACAGAAGTAATATAGTAGAAATACCATATTATGATGAAGATACTAGATATAATTATTTAAAACAAATTGCAGGAGTGTAGTTTGATAAAAGTAAAACTTAGATACAATTCTTATAACACACCTCTTCCACCTATTTACAATGTGCAAATCGAGGAGGTTTTATCATGAAAAAATACAATGAAAAAGAATATGAAGATTTTATAAATAACCATTTAGCAAATAATGGATATGAACCAAGGCATTATAAAAATTATGATAGAAGTTTATGCTTAGATACTGAACTTTTGTTTAATTTCTTAGAAGAGACACAATTAAATGAGCTAGAGCAATTAAAAACAATCTATGGCAATGATTATAAAACTCAAATATCAAAACGACTATTTAAACAGATACAATCTAAAACTATCGTAGAAGTTCTAAGAGATGGTATAAAAGATAATGGTATAAAACTTTACTTAGCTTTTGATAAACCAAACTCAAACCTAAATGAAGATGATAATATAAACTATACTAAAAATATATTTTCAGTTATGAGACAAGTTCACTTTAGTACAAAAAATGAAAAATCTCTTGATATGGTTCTATTTTTAAATGGCTTACCAATCATAACACTTGAACTTAAAAATGAACTTACTGGTCAAAATATAAATGATGCAATAAAACAATATAAACTTGATAGAGACCCAAAAGAGGAGCTTTTTAAATTTGGTAGGTGTTTAGTTCATTTTGCAGTAGATACAAGTTTAGTATATATGACTACAAAACTTGCAGGTCAAAAAACATTTTTCTTACCATTTAACAAAGGATTAAATGCAGGTAATACTGATAAAGGTTTAGTAAAAGGAGCAGGTAATCCATCTTGTGAAACTATGAAAACTGCTTACCTTTGGGAAGATATATTTGCTAAAGATAGACTTATTGATATTGTTAAAAACTATACACAATATATTGAAGAAAAAGACAATGAAACTAAACAAGTAAGTAAAAAGATAATATTTCCACGATTTCATCAACTAGATGTAGTTACAAAACTACTACATGATGTCAGCGAAAAAGGTGTAGGAGAAAAATACCTTATTCAGCATAGTGCAGGAAGTGGTAAATCTAACTCTATATCTTGGTTGGCTCATAAACTTGTAAGTCATATGGATAGTAGTGGTACAAAACCTATATTTGATACTGTTATTGTAGTAACTGATAGAAAAGTTTTAGATAAACAAATACAAGATAATATTAAAGATTTTGCAAAAGTTAAAAAAGTAGTTGAGGCTATAACAGATGGAAGTAAACAACTAAAACAATCACTAAAAGACGGGAAGAAGATAATTATCTCTACTATTCAAAAGTTTCCTTATATTGTAGATGATATTGGAGATTTATCAGATAAAAATTTTGCTATTATTATAGATGAAGCTCACAGTTCCACAAGTGGCTCAACTATGCAGGGTATGGGTGGTAGTATTGGTAATGATATGGAGAGTGAAGAAGAAAGAACAACAGAAGATGAAATTGTAGAGATAATTAAAGCTAAAAAACTTCAAAAAAATGCTTCATACTTTGCATTTACTGCAACGCCCAAAAATAAAACATTGGAAATATTTGGAAGAAAAGTAGAAGATGGTGGTTATGTACCATTTCATCTATATAGTATGAAACAAGCTATTGAAGAAAACTTTATAATTGATGTTTTAAAAAACTATACAACTTATGATAGTTACTATAAACTTTTAAAAGCAATAGAAGATGACCCAAAATATGATACAAAAAGAGCTTCAAGAAAATTAAAACATCATGTAGAGATTCAGAAAGTAACTATAGATAAAAAGATACAAATAGTAGGAGAGCATTTTTTTGATAATGTAATTAAAAAAATAAAAGGTCAAGCTAAAGCTATGATAGTTACTCAATCACGGCAAGAAGCTATCAAATACTTTAACTCTTTAAATAGATATTTAAAAGAAAACAACCAACCATACAAAGCAATAGTAGCATTTTCAGGAACTGTAAAAGTAGATGATGTTGAATATACTGAAAGTAAACTAAATGGTTTTAGTGATTCTAAAACTAAAGAAGAATTTGATAAAAATAATTATAAATTTTTAGTTGTAGCAAATAAATATCAAACTGGATTTGACCAGCCAAAACTACATACTATGTATGTGTTTAAAAAGCTTGGTGGTGTAAATTGTGTGCAAACATTATCAAGACTAAATAGAGTTATGCCAAATAAAAAAGAAACTTTTGTATTAGATTTTTATAATACGCATGAAGATATAGAAAAATCATTTAAAGATTATTATGAGATGACATCACTGAAAGAAAAAACTGATCCTAATAAACTTTTTGATTTAGTTGAAGAATTAGATAAGTATGGTATTTATGATGATAAGCTATTAGATAAGTTTGCAGAAGCAATTTTAACTAATAAAAATGAAAACATAATACACCCTTATTTGGATATATCAGTAGATGAGTTTAATCAATTAGACGAAGATAAAAAAATAGAGTTTAAAGGGATGGTACAATCATTTATTAGACTATATTCATTTTTAATTCAGATAATACCTCATGAAAATATAGAGATTGAGAAGAAGTATATATTTTTGAGTAAACTATATTCAAAACTTGAAATCCAAAAAGATGAAGATTTATCAAAAGGTATACTTGATAATATAGATTATGATAGCTATAGAATACAACTAAATGATATTAAAAATATATCACTTGGTGGAGATTCAGTTATGGAACCAATGGCACCTTATGGAAATAGTGGTAAAATCGAAGTTGAAATTGATGTATTATCAAATATAATACAAGCTTTTAATGATAAATTTGGAAGTATAGATTTTGGAGATGAAGATAAAATCAAAAGGGTAGTTCAAAATATAAGTGATGATATTAGAACTAATAGTGAATTTGTAAAAGCAACTACTAATACTGATAGAATGAATAAAAAAGTTGTCTTTGATGATGTTGCAACAGATACAATGCAAGATTATTTTATGGGTGATAGCTTTAAAATATATCAACAATTTACAAATAATGATGAATTTAAAAAAGTTTTTTTAGCTCAACTATTTGAAAAAGTTACTTATGATATGAAGGAGAGTGCTTAATATGAGTATAGTTAAATGTACCCACTGTCATTTAGAGTTTGATGAATCAGTGATGATAAAAGAGAAAGAAAATCCAGAACTAAATTTCTGCTGCAATGGATGTCAAGGGGTTTATCACCTTTTAAAAGATGATGGACTAGATAACTTTTATGATAAGATGGGAAACAATACAATATCAGCACCACTAGCAGTAGGTGAAGATAGTAGCAACTTTGATATGGATAGTTTTAAACAAAGATATATTAAGCAAACAAATGAGGGCTTCAATAAAGTAGATTTGATTATAGAGGGGATACATTGTGCTGCTTGTATTTGGCTAAATGAAAAAGTACTTGACCAAACAGATGGAATTGTTGAAGCGTCTATTAATTTTACTAATAATAAAGCAAAAATAATTTGGGATGATGATATTATAAAGTTATCACAAATCATAGATAAAATAAGAGGTATAGGATACAATGCATACCCTTATGACCGTACAGAGAGTGAACAAAAAGCAACAAAAAATCAAAAAGATTATTTTTTAAGAATGAGTATAGCGATATTTGCCTCTATGAATATTATGATGATTGGTGTTGCTAAATATACTGGTTTTTTTACAGGTATGGAAGCAGATGTACTTAAGCTTGTCCATATGGCAGAGTTTATTTTTGCAACACCTGTTTTATTTTATAGTGGTTGGATATTTTTTAGAGGTGCATATTATGGATTAAAAAACAAAATCATCAATATGGATTTTTTAGTAGCTACTGGTGCTACTTTGACCTATATATATTCACTTTTTATATTATTTGGTTTTAATGGTCATAGTTATTTTGATAGTGTTGCTATGATTATTACCTTTGTATTGGTTGGAAAGTATCTTGAGGTTATTGGAAAAAAAGGTGCTGTTGATACTATGGATAAAATCAAATCACAAATACCATTAGAAGCTACAGTACTTAAAGATGGTGGCAAAACTGTAGTTAGCCTCGATCAAATACAAGTGGGAGATATAATAGAGGTAAAAAATGGTGAAAAAGCATCAGTAGATGGTGAGCTTATCACTGGTGAAACAATTTTTGATGAGAGTAGTATCTCTGGAGAGTCTATACCTGTATCAAAAAAAGATGGTGCTAAGATATATAGTGGGACTATAAATGTAGGTGCTGTTATTAGATACAAGGCATTAAAAGATTATGCAAATTCAACTCTAAACAATATAGTAGAACTACTAGAAGATTCACTAAATTCAAAGCCAGAGATAGAAAATACAACAAATGAGTTATCAAAATATTTCTCTATTGTTATATTGTCACTTGCACTTATATCTTTTTTTTCTTGGTATTTTTATAATAATGATTTTGAAAATGCTTTGATTATCGCTATATCTGTTATTGTTATTGCTTGTCCTTGTGCATTAGCATTAGCTACTCCAATAGCTAGTTTAATAGGGATTAGTTGGTTATCTAAAGAGGGTTTACTTTTTAAAGAAGCAAAATTTATAGAGACCTTTGCAAAAGCAGATACAGTAGTTTTGGATAAAACAGGTACAATCACAACAGGTAAATTATCAGTAGTAAAAGCAAATATAAAAGAGCTAAACGATGAAGATATAAATCTAATATATAGTTTATGTGATAGTTCAACTCATCCAGTAAGTATCTCAGTAAAAAAATATCTCCAAGAGCATTATACACAGCTAAAACATTTGGATTTAGAAAGTATTGAACAACTTCCAGCTTTAGGTATGGAAGCAAAATATAAAAATCAAACCATATTTGGTGGTAAGGTAGAAAATCAAGACTCAAATAAGTACCAAAGTACACTCTATCATTTTATTAAAGATGGTGTAGAAAAAGCAAGATTTGAGCTAGAAGATACTTTAAAACCAGAAGCAAAAGAGACAATTGAATATTTAAAATCACAAAACATTGATATAATTATGTGTAGTGGTGACAATGAAAATGTCACTTCTAAAATAGCAAAACAAGTAGGAATCTCAAACTTTAAATCACAAATGAAACCTATAGATAAAGCAAACTTTATAAGTGAACTAAAAAATCAAAATAAAATTGTAATAATGGCAGGTGATGGGGTAAATGATGCCTTAGCTTTAAGTCGAGCTGATATATCTATTGCTATGGGAAATGGAGCAGATATATCTATTGCTATTAGTGATGTTGTTATTTTAAATGATAATTTAGATGGACTAAAAAAATCTTTTTTTATATCTAAACGAACCTATTCATTTATCAAACAAAACTTAACAATATCATTATTTTATAATATAATAACAATTCCAATAGCAATAGCTGGATATGTTATTCCACTTGTGGCGGCATTGTCTATGAGTTTGAGTTCATTATTAGTAGTTGGAAATAGTGTAAGAATAAAAAAGGATAAAATTAATGAGTAGTATATTATGGATTGAATTAGTTGTAGGTATTATAGTGAGTTTTACACTTTTGGGGATATTTGTTTGGGGTGCAAAACAGGGGCAATTTGATGATGGAAAAAAGATGATGGATGGTTTGCTTTTTGATTCTACAGAAGATTTACAAGATGCTATAATAAAAGATGAAAAAGTAAAAAAGATTAAAAAAGATAAAGAGAATAGAGATAAAAATAACTCATAAAAAAAGGTTAGCTAAAAGCTAACCTTTTTTTGATATAAAGATAAAATTATTTACCTATATAGTTAGCAATCTCAGTGATTTGTGCATCAGATAAGCTTAAAGCTTGACCTTTCATAAGCATTTTTTGAGCTCCACCATAAGAACCATCTTTATAACCTTTAAGAGCAGTCTCAACTTGTGCTTTTGTTAATTTATTTGGAACTTTTTTTGGTGTAGAACCAAATGCTCTTTCACCTTTTGCTCCATGACAACCTACACATTTACCAAACGATGCTGGCATAGCGTACGCTGATAATGCTAATCCACTTACTAATAATGTAGTTAATGCGATTTTTTTCATCTTTATTTCTCCTGTTAATTTTGATTTAAAAATGATACTGCTTATTTACTTTAAGTTATCTTATAAAAATTAAGATAGAATACATTTTATGAAAGAAAACAATATTTTAGAGATAAAAAGTATCACTTTTAACTATAAAAACAATAAAAACATCTATGATAATTTTTCATTATCTTTGAAAAAAGGTGAAATAATTTCAATTATTGGAAAAAGTGGAAGTGGAAAATCAACACTATTTGAACTAATTTCAAATAATCTTAAACCACAAAAAGGATCAATAGAGGTAAAAAAAATAGCATCTATTTTTCAAGATCCTTATACATCATTTCATCCAACTTTTAGTATACTTACACAAATAGATGATGTTGTAGATACGATAGATCAAAATGAATTAGATGATTTATTAGATATATTAAATTTAGAAAAAGAGTTATTATATAAAAAACCAAATAAACTAAGTGGTGGACAACTCCAAAGATGTAGTATCTTAAGAGCTATTTTAATGAAACCTGATCTACTATTAGCAGATGAACCAACAAGTGCTTTAGATAATATAACTGCACTTGAGACTATGCAGATGCTAATTAGATTTTTAGATAGATTTGGTATTCTTTTAATAACACATGATGAAAAACTAGCATCGTGGTGCAGTGATCAAATAATAAATATTGAAAACATATAAAGGTAAAAAATGGATAAACGAAAAGCATTAGTGTTATTAAATATGGGTGCAGCTAGAAACAAAGATGAACTAAAAGTCTTTTTGCAAAATATGTTTAATGATAAATATATTTTAACAATCAAAAATGAAACAATAAGATCTATGATTGCTTTTCTTATTGTTTCATTTAGATTAGATAGTGCATGGGAAAATTATGAACAAATAGGTGGTAGTTCACCATTGCACAATCTAACAGATAAATTAATTTCTAAACTTAATGAGTTTTTACCAGATTATTTTATTACACCTGCTATGAGATACACATCACCATTTGCACAAACAGCTATTGCTAGAATCAAAGAGCAAGGTATAAAAGATGTTATTTTATTACCATTATATCCACAATACTCAACAACAACAAGCCAATCAAGCATTGAAGATTTTATTGAAAAAGCAGATGGTGCTTTTAATACAAAAATCATCGAACCTTTTTATAAAAATTCTCTTTACAATAAAGCAATATGTGATGAGATTATTAGAGTACAAAATAAATATGATGATTTTCATATTATTTTTTCAGCACATGGATTACCACAAAAGATTGTTGATAGTGGTGACCCATATGCTTCACAAATAGAGGAACATGTAAATATATTAAAAGAGACTTTATCACACTATGCAACAAATTTTAAATCAATAAACTTAGCATACCAATCAAAAGTTGGACCAATGAAATGGCTAACACCTAGCTTGGATGATATGCTTAAAAACTTTAAAAATGAAAAAGTGATTATATATCCTATTGCGTTTATTATCGATAATAGTGAAACAGTTTTTGAATTAGATATAGAGTATAGAGAGATAGCTTGTGAAATTGGTATAAAAGAGTATAAAGTATGTTCTTGTGTAAATGATAATGATACTTTTTGTAGTATGATAAAAGGAGTTATAGATGGATCAAGTTAAAACTATAAACAATATGTTAATACAGATAGTAAAAGGTGCTATTTATAGTAAACTTTACAAAAAAGATATAATTGATAAAAAAGAGTTAGTTAAAAAAATACCAAACTTATTAAAAAGAGCTTCTACTTTTGTAACAATATCTATAAATGGTGAAATAAGGGGCTCTATGGGTACTTTGGTGGCTCATAATACTTTGATTGATGATCTTCTTACAAATGCAACTCAAGCTGCATTTGAAGACCCAAGATTTAAGCCACTATCAAAAGAGGAGTTTGAAAATATAGATATAGAGATATCTTTATTATCACAAGCATTAGAGATAAGATATAAAGATATAGCAGATCTTAAATCAAAAATAAACCATGGGATAGATGGTGTTATTTTAAGACAAGGTGAAAAACAAGCAACATTTTTACCACAAGTTTGGGAAGAGTTACCAAACTTTGAAGATTTTATTACCCATCTTTTTCACAAAGCAAATATTACAGATCTAGATACAAAGATTGATGTTTTTGTTTATCAAGTTGAAAAAATAGTAGAACAGTAAATGTGACAACGACTAATAAAAATATTGCAATATTTGGTGGTAGCTTTGACCCTATACATATAGGTCATGAATCTATCATCAATAAATCTTTGAAAATATTAGATATAGATAAACTTATAGTTGTTCCTACATTTTTAAATCCATTTAAAAATAGATATCATTTAGAACCAACAATTAGATATCAACTAATAAAAGAGTTGTTTAGTGACAATCAACATATTGAGGTTTCAAATTTTGAAATACTAAGAGATGAAGCAACACCTAGCATAATTACGGTAAATTATTTTAAAAAATTGTATAATCCAAAAAAAATATACCTAATAATAGGCTCTGATAATATTAAAAAATTAGATTTATGGCAAGATTTTAATAAACTAAAAGAGTTAGTCTCTTTTGTTGTTATAACTAGAGAGAGATATGAAGTAAAAAATGATATAATACAATTTACTAATATAAAATTAGATATGCCAATTAGTTCAACGCAACTAAGAAAAAATCTAAATATGGATTTAATTCCAAAAAAAATACAACAAAAGGTTAAACAAGTATGGAAGAAAGAATAAAAAGAATAGTTGAAACATTGGATTTCAATAAAGCAGAAGATATAGAAACATTTGATTTAAAAGATAAAGGATATATTGCAAACCATGTAGTTATAGCTACAGCTTTAAACAACAAGCATACATTTGCTTTATTAAAACACCTTGTGGATGTTTTAAAACCA
>JAYEJC010000105.1:0-6715 GCA_034660335.1 Campylobacterota bacterium | reverse complement strand
TTGCAGAATAATTTGTAATATTTAGCAAGATTTTTAATAAAATTGTTATTGAAAATCAGATAAAATTTTTAAAAATCAGTTGGAAATGATTTAAGCTACTTTAGAAGTGGTTTTTAGATGTTCCCTTGTGATATTGATTTGATGTTTGATCTAAACTCACTAAAAGCAGATCATATAAACTTCAAAGATATGAATTTTAATAAATGTAACTCAGGTACAAGATTTAGTGTAGAAAATCACCATAGTTGTAGAATGGGTAAATGGATAGATAGTATGGAAGATGAACATTTTTTAAGCTCACCTTTATGGGATGAACTAAAAGAATCACATAGAAAAGTACATATGATGACTCAAGATGTTGTTGATCTTTATTCTGGTGGATATGCTGATGGTCAAGTATTTTCAGTGACAGATAATGTTGAAAATAATATAAATAATGTATTTGAAATTTTAGATCAACTAAGAGAAGAAAAATGTACAAAATTAAGAGAAAGTAGAGGATAAGAATATGGCAAGAGATGTAGAAACAGTTTTAACAGATAGTTCTTTTTTGGTAAGTGAAACAGATGCAAAAGGTAATATTATATTTGCAAATGAAGAATTTTGTAGAATTGCTGAGTATGATTTAGACCACCTTATGGGTAAACCACACAATTTAGTACGACACAAAGATATGCCAAAAGCTGCTTTCAAAGATCTTTGGGATACTGTAAAAAAAGGTGAAGTTTGGAATGGTTTTGTTAAAAATGCCACTAAATCAGGTGGATATTATTGGGTATTTGCTACTGTTTATCCATTTACTAATGCTTCTGGTCAGCAGTGTTATTTGTCTTGTAGACGAAAACCATCTAGAGAAGATGTAGAAAAATATTCTGCTTTATATAAAACTATGGTTTAACCATAGTTTTGTTTATTTACCTTATTGTATAATCTTCTAATAAGTTTTATTGAAAATGGTGATTTTTACAATCACACTTAAACTCCCCTGCTTTTGCTACTGCTATAAAGTTTAATTTAATATTTTGTTTTTTTGCTATTTTTTTTATTTTATTTTTATATTTTTTATTAAATGTAAAAAGTATCTCATACTCCTCTCCACTACATCCAACATCATTTGATATATTATCAAAAAAATCAAATCCCACACTACTTGATTTTGATAGTCTCTCTAGCTCAAAAAACAAACCATCAGATATATCCATAGCACTATTTATATATTTACCTATTTTATAAAAAAACTTTGGATTTAGTTTTGGTGTTATAAATTTTGATTTTTTTGATATTTTTTGATTATTTAACAATCTATTTAGATCTGCTTTTACACTGCCTAAATTATTTGTATAACAAACTATATCATCTTTTTTTACACCTGTTCTTAGTATAGGTTTATTATTCTTTTTTATTTTTGATACTATTGTTACAGATATATCAAGTTTATTATTTGATATTGTATCTCCACCTATTATTTGTATACCATACTTATTTGCTACTTCATTAAAACCAGATGCTAGTTGTTTTAACTCTTTTTTACTAAAAGATGATGGTATAGCTACACTTAAAAGTGCAAACTTAGGCTTAGCATTCATCACTATTGCATCACTTATATTTATAAGCATAGATTTTATAGCTATCTGTTTTAGATTCATCCACTCTCTTTTGAAATGAACATTTTCAAAAAAAGCATCCATACTATAAACCCATGAGCCAACAACAGCACCATCATCACCAATATATTTGCTTTTTATAAATTGGTTTATAAAGTATTCCTCTTTATTTAGTACTTCTTTTTTCATGAGTTTATTTTGTATCCATTATCACCATTTTGTTGAGCTTTAAACAATGCATCATCTGCATCCTCTAGCATATCTTCTATATTATCTTTTAAAGCGATATTACATCCAATAGAGATAGTAAAATTATGTTTTATATTTTCTAGTTTTAGTTCAAGTGGTTTATTTTTTACTATAGATTGTAGCTCTTTAAATATTTGTGTCAATTCAGCATAAGGTCTATTTTTTAATAGAACACAAAATTGATCTGAACCAAATCTTGATATTATTGAGTCTTCATTAAAATAATTAACCAAAATAGTTGAAAGTAACTTAATAGCCTCATCACCAATATCGTGTCCATACGAATCACAAATAACTTTAAATTGATCAATCTCTATTATAAATACACTTAGAAGTTCTCTTTTTTCTATAGCTCTTTGTAAGATATCACTAGCTTCACTTAAAAAGTAATTTTTATTGAACATACCTGTCATATAATCTTTTTTTGCTTTATCTTGTGTAGTTGAAAAAAGTTCTATCACTTCAAGATTGTTATTTATTCTAGCTAGAAACTCCTCTGTTGTAAAGTCTTTGTATAAAAAATCATTTGCACCTGATTTTAAAAAGTTTGCGACAACATCTTTTTCACTTGTACCTGAAAGTGCTATTAGTGCTATCTCATCTTTTTTGTATTTTTTTCGAAGCTCTGTAGTAAACTGCAGTCCATCCATATTTGGCATCATATAATCAACCAAAATAAGCTTTAAGTTTGCTCTTTGTGAGACTATATCTAAAGCATCTTTTCCACTATGAGCAACTAATGTTTTTAGATTGTATTTATTACAAAGTGCTTCCATTTTTGCTGCAAATGTCTTAGAATCATCTACTACAAGCACCTCTACTTTTTCGTTTAATATAAATCTTTTGACTAAAGATATAGTATAATCTATAGCATAACTACCATTTTTAACTACATAGTCAATCAGGTTTTCATTTTTGAATATATCGTTAGTTTTTTCTAATATAGAACCTGTTAATAAGATAGATGGTATTTTAAATTTTTTTATAAATCCTATTATTTCTCCATTTTGTGCATCTGGTAGATTATAATCTAATAACGCTAATGTAAATTGACCTTTGTGCTTCAAAATCAAATCAGCACACTCTTTTAAAGAAGCTGCTGTATAAACTTTTTGTGAAAGTTTTGTTTCTATTGCATACTTTAAACTATTTGTTATTGTTTTACTATCATCTACTATTAATATACTCATAAAATTCCTTTTAAAATGTTTTGTTCATGGCTTTTGACCAATCTCTTTGAAAATGATTTTCAACATAACTTTGAATATGTGGAACTGTACATTTTGAACAATCTTGATGTGTGAAATCTACTGTTTTGATTATACCACCATCTTTTGAATCAATATCACAAAAACTTCTATCTTCTGCAACTCTAAAGTTAGGGCAAGCACAAAAGTAACAATTTAGCTCTTTTAGCTTGTGACATTTTGTACCATCTTTGTATAGAGGGCAAAAATCAGGTTCGTTTTTTATCATATTTTCATACTTAAAATAATCAATAATCTCTGCATCTTTTAAATGAGCTAGTTTATCCATTATTTTTTTGTGTTTTATTGCGTGTTGTTTGTGCCAAGATTTATAAGACATATTTCTCCTATGTTTATGATTTTGAAAAATCTATTAAATTTTCAGTTGTTTTAATCTCATCTGGTAAAATATCAAGACAATCTTGTAAAATATAAGCTGTACTTAAAGCATCACTATAAGCCCTATGGTGTCCATCTATATTGATATTAAGATGCTCTTTTAAATATTTTAATCCGTATCGTTCTGTTTGTATTAATCTTTTTGATAAATCTATTGTACATAGCTTACGATTACATAGTTTACCTAAATCATATTTTTCAAAGCTATCACTTATAAATTTATAATCAAATGATATAGCATGTGCTACAAATAGATCATCTTCAAGAAATATTTTAAACTCCTCAAGTACTGTTTGTATATTTGGTGCATTGTGTAGCATATCTGGTGTTATTTTTGTGATCTCTTGTACTTTTTTTGGAATATCTTTTGCATTTACTAGTGACTCATATTTTTCTATTATTTTTCCATTTTTCCATTTGAGTGCACCTATTTCTATCATTTGTCCTGTTTGCACTTTTCCTGATGTTGTCTCTATATCTACCACACAAAATGTTTGATCTTTTATATCTGTGATTTTTGTTTTTAATATCACTTTATCATCAATACAAAGTGGACAACCATTTGATAAAAGAAGCTCTTTTTCTAGCTCTATATTATCAAAAAAAGTATCTGCATTTTTCAGTATCTGTTCAAATTGTATAAGTGTTAAATCCCTTTTACGAAGATTGTTTATAAGTTTATCTAGATATTTCATTTACTTTAGCTACAAACTTATCCATTTTTTGTTTATCTTTAATCCCCTTTGAGACCTCTACACCACTACTTATATCTACTGAATAAAAGTTATATCCCTTTAACTCTTCTACATTTTGTATATTTAAACCACCTGCAAGAATTATACGCGAACAATCTACATCATCAAACCATGATAGTTCAATTCTTTTTCCTTCACCACCATAACCATCTACAAAAGCATCTATAATCCTATATTCATTTTGATATTTTTGTATATCTTCTTTGTTTTTTGCTCTTATTACTTTTATATGTTTTGTTTGAAGTGAATGAAAAAACTTATCATCCGCTTCAAAATGTATTTGTGCTGCATCAACACCTGATAGCTTACAAATAAAATCAGTTTGTGCTGCATATGCATTGACAAAAAGTCCTATTGATTGTACAAAAGGGGGAAGCTGTTTTATTATCTCTTTTGCATCTTTTGCAGATATATATCTTGGTGATTTTTCATAAAATACAAATCCTAAAGCATCTGCACCCGCTTCTATAGCATCTAGTGCATCTTTTAAATTTGTGATACCACATATTTTTACTCGCATATTATATAGCCCTACTTTTGATTAAATTTGTAAACTTTTTATAGCCTCACCGTAGCTTGATGCACCATATACATAGCTACCAGCTACTACTACATCTACACCTGCATCTTTTAATTCTTGGATATTTTTGTTATTTACTCCACCATCTACTTCTATTAGGCAGTTTGGATTTCTTTTACTGATAAGTTCTTTTAGTTTTTTTGCTTTTTCTACAACAGATGGTATAAACTTTTGACCACCAAATCCTGGATTTACAGACATTAAAAGCACCATATCTAAATCCTCTAGTAGATATTCTATTGATTCTGGAGTGCTATGTGGATTTAATACTATTGCTGGCTTGATATCCAATGCTCTTAGTTTTTGAATCACTCTATGTGGATGTTTTTCACTTTCGATATGAAAAGAGATATACTCAGGTTTAAGTGGAGAAAAAAGATCTATAAAAAAGATGTTGTCTTCTACCATTAAGTGTATATCTAGTGGTTTTGTAGCTATTTTTGCTACACTACTTACTACCACAGGTCCTATTGTCATATTTGGTACAAAATGACCATCCATAACATCTACATGTATAAGATCACAGCCACCATCACAGATAGCTGTTATCTCTTCGTTTAATCTTCCAAAATCTGCACTAAGTATTGATGGTGCTACTAACATTTTGATCCTTTGGTTTATAATTTTGTGTAATTATATCGTGTCAGACTTAAAAAAGAATATTCTATCTATTGTAATATTTTGTGTATATTAAGAGGTGTCCTTTATTTAAAAGCACCTATAAATAATATTATTAAAACTTATATTTTAACATCAGTGATGTAACTTTTGTATCTACATCTTCTTGATTTTCTGGTAGTTCCTTACCATTTTGATAAGAATATGATGCTATAAGATTAAAGTTTTGAAACTTTTTACCAATACTAGCCATATATGTTTCGTCTTGTTCCATAGCGTGATGTTGTACTTTTGTACCATCTTTTAAAACTGTAAAAGCTCTTTTTCCAAAAAAAGCACCTATTCCTGCAACAAAACCTTTATATGAGCTATTTATCTTAATACCTGTTGTTAAATAATCTTTATCTTTAAAAGTATAACTTCCATACTTATTACCATCTATTTTTATTTTTTTAGCTATAAGAGTTAGTTTTGATTTGATCTCTTTGATTTTAAAACCTTTATATAATGCCATATCATATTGATTTACATTAAATGTATCATAATCACTTCTATAAAAATCTAGCTTAAGCCCTAAACCTGTTATAATATTATATTTTGCACCAAGACCATATATTTTACCTTGATCTGTTGGTGCTAGATTATCAATGATTTTTATATAGTTTGTTTTTAAACTAAATTTATCATCTAAATTATATTCAAAATTTAAATTATATTTTTTTACATCTAAGCTTTCCATACTAGCTTTTGTCATTGGATGTTCTCTATTTACTTCATCTTTTGTATAGTTTAGATTGATTTTGACATTTTGATATTTATGGCTTACACCTACAGTATTTGTTTTTCCATCTATTTTTGTTTTTGAATTGCTATAATCTTTCGTGCCTGTATTTAGATATATATCACTATTTGCATTTAGTACCATAACTGATACTATACTACTTAAAATAATTTTTTTCATTTTCTACCTTTAGTGCAACTAAGTTGCAAAATTTCTGAAAGTATAGAAAATTTTATCTTAATTGCGACTTAGTTGCATTATATTCTATAGTTTAATCCTCTAATAAGGATTATCCTAAATACTCTATAATAATATCTTATCAATTGTAGTTAAATGAATATTAGGATAGAATCACTACAATAATTAATGGTAGAAGGATTTTTATGTTTATAAAACTTATCAAAAATAAGATCATACTCTCAATGCTTGCTATAACATCATTGATGTTGATATCTTTATCTATTTATATACCAAAAGTAACC
>JAYEJC010000104.1:0-1508 GCA_034660335.1 Campylobacterota bacterium | reverse complement strand
CTTTTAATGGTGAAATCTATAATTATAAAAAATTAATAATTAATGAAGAGTTAGTTTGTAAAACAAAAAGTGATACGGAAGTTTTAATAAGATTATATCAAAAATATGATACTAAGTTTCTTGATAAGATAGAAGGAATGTTCTCTTTTTGTATCTATGATACGAAACTTGATAGATTTTTTTGTGCAAGGGATAGATTTGGTAAGAAGCCATTTTATTATTATTTTAAAGATGGGAAGTTTATATATGCTAGTGAGATAAAATCTATACTAAATCTACTTGATAGTAAACCATCACTAAATAAAACAGCATTATATGAATATCTATCATTTATGGCACCTATTAACGATAATACTTTTTATACTGATATCAAAAAATTAAAAGCTGGATATACTTTAACTATAGAAAACAAAGATATACAAATAGAAAAATATTATGATATTGATAATATAAAAACTACACAAGATAGTGAAAAAAGAGTTCTAGAAAATATAGAATCTTTACTTATAAACTCTGTAAAAGATAGACTTGTAGGTGATGTAGAAGTTGCTACACTTTTATCTGGTGGTGTTGATTCATCTTTTGTTTCTGCTCTTTATGCAAAATATAGTACAAAGAAGATAAATACTTTTTGTATAGGATATGATGAGCATACTCATTATAGTGAATTGCCATATGCAAAAATAGTAGCAGAGCACATAAACTCAAATCATCATGAGATCATCATGACAAAAAAAGATTTTATAGAAACTATAGATAAGATGTTGGAGCATACTGATGAGCCATTTGGAGATAGTGCATCTATCCCTACATATTTTTTATCAAAATATATTCATAATCAAGATATAAAAGTAGCACTAAGTGGTGAAGGTAGTGATGAGAGTTTTCTAGGCTATGATAACTACTTTAAAATGCTTGGATATTATAACTCTGATGCTACAAAAGAACCATTTTATCTATCAAAAGAGTGGGAATATAACAATAGAGCATATAATAAAAAACATATATATCAAACTTACGGAGAGACTTTTACTGAAAAACAAAAAGAGCATCTTTTTAAAGAGTATCAATCAAAAGATTTATTAAAGAATTATCATACAAGCTATCCACCATACAAGTGGCTTACATATATTGACTTTAAAATATGGATAGCTGAAGTTCTTATGACAAAAATAGATAGGATGTCTATGGCACACTCACTGGAACTTCGAGCACCTTTTTTGGATTATAAGTTAGTAGAGTATCTTTTAAGTGTGGATGAAAATTTAAAAAAAGGCAATACAAACAAATATCTCTTGAAAAAAGTAGCTTTAAAATATCTTCCAAGCGAGATAGTAAATAGAAGAAAAAAAGGATTTAGTTCACCTTTTATTGAGTGGCTTTATGAAGAGTATAAAGATGAAGTCTTAAATACTATTTTAAGAGTAAATAAAGAGTTGAATGTTTTCAATGAAGATTTTGTAAGATTTATATATAATGAGGCAAAAGAAAAAAGATTTAAGCAACAT
>JAYEJC010000103.1:0-6958 GCA_034660335.1 Campylobacterota bacterium | reverse complement strand
AGTTTAATAGGTAGAGATATCATAACAGGTGGAAGCATCATCATACCCAAACTCATTAAAATAGATGCTACAATAATATCAATAACCAAAAATGGTAAAAAAACTAAAAAACCAATCTCAAAGGCTGTTCTTAATTCACTAACAATAAATGCAGGCATAAGAAGGGTCAATGACACATCTTCTATATTTTGTGGGTTTGGCTCTTTTTTGATACGATAAAAAAGAGCTAAGTCTTTCTCTCTTGTATTTTTAATCATAAACTCTTTAAATGGACCAACACTTTCGTCAAAAGCAACTTCATAATTTATGGTTTCGTTCATATATGGTTGGATACCATTTTCCCAAGCTTTTTTTGCATAAGGTTCCATGATAAAAAATGTTAAAATCAAACTAAGTGATATTATGATTTGATTTGGAGGGGATTGTTGTAAACCCATAGCTTGTCGTAAAAGTCCAAATACTATAATAAGTCTTGTAAAGCTAGTAACCATTAGTAATAGTGTAGGGGCTAATACAAATAGCATTAAAATTATGGCAATGTTTATTGTTTTTACAAATTGTGCTGGATTTTCTACTGATGCAACAGATAGATTTACTAAAGGAGCTACATCTTCTGCAAATAGTGTAATTGCACCAAAAAATAAGATAGATAAAATTAATTTAATTTTCATTTTTTATATCACCTTTGTTTAAGATTGAACATAGTTTTGTACCGTATAAATATATACTCCAAGAAACATATATCCATAAAAAGAAAAATAAAGCTATACTAAAAGAGCCATAAATAGTAGCATATGTTGTGTTTGCAGATACATAATAGGCAAATAAGTTTTTTGTAATAGTAAGAACTATAAGTGTAATAAATGAGGAAAACATAGCTGATAAAAAAGTGACTTTTGTATTAGCAGATACTATAAAAAGTATAATAAATATAATCCATATAAAAATATACATAGCAAGTTTACCAGATAATGGAAAGTTTGTAAGTGCAGTCAATAAAACAGCTAAAAAAAGTAAAGCAGGTATAAGTAATAAAAAACCTAAATATAGAAAAAATAGCTTATAAATAGCTCTTGTAGGGACATTATAAATTTTGTTTACTACAAACTCATAATCTCTAAAAAACATAGTAAAAACAAATAATAGATAAAATATACCAATACTACCTAACTTGTCAGTGTTTTCTAAAAAAGTATTTAAAAAACCAGCTAATGTTTCTGAATGTGTAGGATTTATAAAATCTAATATATATATCATTATGATATCTAAGTGTTCAGAAAAAGATGGTAATGATGAAACAACCACAATCAAAAGAGCTATCAAAGGAAGTATTGAAAAGATTGTAAAAAAACTTAAACTTGCTGCATAATACGGAGTATCATCAGCAAAAAACTTATAAGTTTGTATAATTTTATTTTTCAATAATAACCTTTAAAGACCCATTTTAAATGGATTTAAAATATTGTTTGGATCAAACGCTTTTTTTATACTTTTAAATAGTTCAATCTCAGCATCAGTAAATGCAATATTCATAAATGGTGCTTTGCTTATACCTATACCATGCTCTCCACTTAAAGTACCACCCATATCTACAACAAATTGAAATATATCTTTTATAGCTTCATGACCTTTGTGTACTTCATCTTTATTTGTTTTGTCTTTTACCATAACATTTACATGAATATTACCATCTCCTGCATGACCAAAGCAAGGTACTTCAAAACCATACTTCTTACCAATTGCATATATTCCTGATAATGCTTCTGGAAGTTTTGCTCTAGGTACTGATATATCTTCATTTAGTTTAAGTGTACCAAAAATAGTAACAGCCGGTGATGCATTTCTTCTTGCATACCAAAGTTGTTTTGCTTCATCATCTGTTTTTGCAACTATAAATTCACTTGCACCATTTTCTTTAAATGATTTATCTAATACTTCAAGTTGATAATCAACTTCATCCATCAAGCTACCATCAACATCACCAACCAATATAGCTCCAGCTTGTTTAGACAGATCTACATTTAGTTTCTCTTTTAAAGCTTTTATACATAATGAATCTAAAAACTCCATAGCAACTGGATTTGCTCCTGAAGCAAGTGATTTAAAAACAGCATTCATAGCATCATCAACTGTTGGAAAAATACCCATATATGTTTTTTTGTATTTTGGTTTTGGAATTAGTTTTAGTGTTATCTCTGTAATAATTGCTAAAGTACCCTCAGAAGCAGTTAAAATACCTGCTATATTATATCCAGCTACATCTTTAATAGTTTTTTTACCAGCTTTTATTATCTCACCACTAGGAAGTACTGCTTCAAGTGCTACTACATAATCTTTTGTGATACCATATTTTGCTGCTCTCATACCTCCAGCATTTTCACTTACATTTCCACCAAGTGTAGAGTACTCTTCACTAGCAGGATCAGGAGGATAAAAAAGACCAACTTCCTCTACAGCTTTTTGTAAGCTCATATTTATAACACCTGGTTGTACAACAGCTACCATATTTTTCATATCAATCTCTAAGATTTGATTCATATATCTTTCAAGTGAAAGTATGATACCACCATTTGATGGTAATGCACCACCCGTAAATCCGCTACCAGCACCTCGCGGTACAATAACAATTTTATTTTCATTGCAATAAGCTAGTATTTTACTTATATCGTGTTTATCTTTTGGAAATACAACAGCATCAGGTTCAAATCTTTCTTTTGTAGCATCATAACAGTATGCTATTAAGTGTGCTTTATCACTTTTTACATTTTCTTTTCCAACAATTGAGATAAATTTATCTAAATGTTTTGATTCTATCATTTTTTTAACTCCAATAATTTTGTATAATATTTATTATAATTGTCTATTTTTTCTGGACCAAAGTCCCAAAAACCTCTTTGAATCTCTTCTATTTTACTAAAAAATGGCACCATTGTATTGTTTGTTTCATCTATTTTTATATCAACTGTATCTAAAATACCTAGTGTTTGAGAATCCAATATATATAATTTATTGTTTGCAACTATAAAAAGTGTACCTATTTGTTGTGATTTACAAAACTTAATGATATCCTCTTTTTTAGGAATAGGTCTATCGTTTAGTTTTAAATATGATGCAAAAAAATCTTCACTTAAAAAAATATGTTTTTTGTATTTTTCTAAAACTTTATCTTTTGATATTTTATTTGGTGCAATAAGCAAGCTATTTTCATAAAGATGATTTAATATCAACATATCACCATCTTTTGGAGATATATTTGTTTGTGGTAAAGCACTTTGATTAAATATATCATCTTTTTTGTATTTTAGTATAGTACTATTATCATTTGAAGTTTCAACTACAGCATGTGCTAAAATTATATTTTCATTTTTTGTATATTTATGTACAACAATTCCACTTTGACCTTTTTTTAAGTTTTTTAAGTCTACTTCAATAGTATCATCACTAATCACTTTTATTTTTGATTTTTCCAAACTTAAATTGATTTGTCCAAAAACTATATTTAAAGCTAATAAAGATATTAATAATATTTTCAATTTGTTCCCTTTTGATAATCTAAGGGCACCTCTAAAATTAATATTATTCATGAACATATTAATTTTAGAGGTGCCCTTAATTGCGATTATATCAAAATAGAGTTTAGAGGTGCCCTTAATTGCCAATGATATTTACTTAAAATTCAATAGAAAATTTAACTACAAAATAATTAAACTTGATACTATTTCCTGAATAAATTTGATATTATTGATTTAGTTAATTGTTTTTATATTTATTTTTAGTTATACTGCCATTTAAGTAAGATATAAAATAAATTTATATTGTATATTTTATATAATCTCATTAAATTGAGAAACAACAACAAAAGGCAAAAAATGGCAGATTTAGTTAACGGAACAGTAAAATGGTTTAACAGTGAAAAAGGTTATGGATTCATTGAACAAGAAAATGGTGGAAAAGATGTATTTGTACACTTTAGAAATGTTAATAAATCAGGATACGAAAGAGTATCTTTAGATGATGGTCAAAAAGTTACTTTCGTAGTAACAGAAGGTGAAAAAGGACCTCAAGCAGAAAACGTTACAGCTGTATAGTTTTTTATTGGTGAGTTTTTAACTCACCTTTTTTTAATTTATCTCACCTAAAAATTTAATTTCTTCAAAATATTCTTTATAAAATGGAAGTGTAACTTCTTCAAAACTATCTTTATCTTTATATAAATTTATATACCATTCATAATCAATTTTATTATGTTTTAGTGCATTTATTGATAATAATGTATCATTTATACTACCTAGATTGCTAGGGGATATCAATATCGTTTTACACTCAAACTCTTTTATTAGATCAATCATAAAATAATCTTTTAAAATAGGTACCATCAGTCCCCCTGCACCCTCAATAATCAATATATCACAAAAGTTCAATAGATAGTTTGCTTTTCTTTTAATATATTCAATATCTATATTTGTATCTTGTTTTGCTACAAATGGAGCTGCTGCTAATTTAAATTGATAAGGCACAATATCTTCTATACTTATATCAAAGTTTGGGTTTAGTTTTTTTGTAATATCTAAAAGCTTTGTTCCATCTAGTGGTGTATCTATTACCCCTGTTTCTATGGGTTTAAAGTAACCAACTTTTTTGGATTCATTGTGTAGTTTTCTTAAAAACAATTCAGATGCATAGCTTTTGCCAACATCTGTATTTGTTGCTGTTATAAAATATATTTTTTTCATCATAAGCTTGCTAATTTTTGAATTATTTGTTTTGCTTCTAATTCACTAAAAAAAATATTTCTAGAAAATTCACTACTACATTTTTGCAAAAATTGTTTTTTTAGTTCTATTTGTTTAGTTTTATTATCTTTGTGTTTTTCTAAAATAGTTTTTAATTGAGTTTCATAGTTTTTAATAATCTCAGCTTTTTTCAAAGCTTTTGATTTTGTAGATATTTGTGGCTTGTTTTGAAAAAGTAAAAAAACTATCCCAACTATTAAGATAAGTGCAATTATTATAACTATATCCATACTAAAACTCCATTCTCACTTGTGTAGCACCTGTAGTGCAAAACTCTTCATCAATTTTATTTGCGATCTCTTTAAAATCAATACCATTTATAGTTTTTAATGCTTCAGAGATTTGTTTTTTGCCATTTACTAACTCTTTTGATTTTATACCATGAGATATTGATAGTGATGTCTCTATAAATGCAGATAGCTTATCACATTGTTTTAAAGCTTTACCATCTATTGCATTGTATTTGTCAAGATTATATCTACTTAAATCGTCTTGTACTGAAATCTTTTCATTAAAAAATATTTTATTTTCAAACTCATCTTTTACATTATTATCATCTAGTCCTAAGATATATGAAAACTCTTTTTTTAGAGTGTCAGGAATATGTGGCATAATCTTATCTTCAATTTGAGCCACTTCATATTCAGCAATAATATCTGCAAGTTGATCAACGCTATATTTTACAGGACTTATTATATCTCTAGTCAGTGCTTCTGGAAGATCATGAAACAATGCAGTGAAAAAGTTATTTTGTAGTCTTGTATCACAGGCATTTATTTTTAATGAATAAAAATATCCAAAAATTGCAACGGTTAGCATATGACCTAGTACAGAAGTTTCTGGTATTCTAGGTGTTTGTGCCCATCTTTTTTGAAATCTTAATCTACCACTTAGATCTATTATTTTAGCTAGTTTTTTATTTAATGCTATTTTTCGTACCCCAATAAGCTCATAATAATCTTCAATCTCTTCATCGACCTCTTTTTTTACATCTTCTATGTCATTTAAAAATTGGCTTGTTTGGTACACTATACCAAACTCCCATTTTGTTGCAAGATATGAAGCGGCTTTTAGTACAAATCTCTCTTTTTTATAGATAGAATCATCAAATAAATAATCTTTGAATTTTTGAAAAAATATACCATCATCTATATCATAAAGTGAACTTTCTAATTTTTTAATAACCCAGCTATTTATCTCTTTGCCTTTTTTTTGCAAAGCTTTTCTAAACACATCTGGTCTAATATCAGTCACTACAATTCTTCTTAAAAACTCAAATATACCAGCTTCAATTAAATGGGTATAATTTATATCTTTTTCAAGTTTTGCTATAAAATATGCAATAATAAATTTATGTGCTTGTTTATCAAGCTCAACTAAATCAACCATTCTTGGATAATCGTTCCATCTTTGAATCGATGCAGAACTAAATATATAATCAATTATTTTTGGATTTATCATTATCTTCTATCTTTTTATTATCATTTGATGATATTGT
The DNA here is from genome assembly GCA_034660335.1 of Campylobacterota bacterium. Classification (GTDB taxonomy): domain Bacteria; phylum Campylobacterota; class Campylobacteria; order Campylobacterales; family Arcobacteraceae; genus JAIOSF01. The sequence continues at coordinate 667 of JAYEJC010000103.1, read as the reverse complement.
CTCATCTTTATTGCCTCTAGCCATTAGATACTTGCCAAACATCATAGCAGCAACAGTACTTAATACAACAGCATATACAACCCAATCAGAAGGTGGTGGTGTTCTTGTCATTTATATCCTTAATGAAGTAATTTTTACTAAATTTAACTTAAACTAAAGATTTTATCTTAAAGCTTCTTCTGTGTAAATCAGAATATCCATACTTTTTAATAGCTTCAATATGCAGTTTTGTACCATAACCTTTATGTTTTTCAAAGTGATAATTAGGATATAGTGAAGATATCTTGTGCATATATCTATCACGACTCACTTTTGCTAATATTGATGCTGCACTTACCTCTTTTATTTTTGCATCGGCTTTAACTAAAGAGTCTAAATTTTTAATACCAAATGTAGTATTTCCATCCATTAAATAATTTGAACAATCAATATTTTCCATTATCTCTATAATAGAATTTTTTAAACATAAGCTTAGACCTAATTGATCAATTTTATGATTGTCTACGAAAACTATATGATATTTGCTATTTTCAATAATGATATCATACAATATCTCTCTTTTCTTTTCTGTAAGTTTTTTTGAATCATTTAGCTCACTGATATCTTTTTTTAAAACTACACCTGCTACTACAAGTGGTCCAGCAAATGGACCTCTGCCAGCTTCATC
>JAYEJC010000102.1:0-1529 GCA_034660335.1 Campylobacterota bacterium | reverse complement strand
ATACTTAGCTACTTTGGATATATAGGATATGAGTATCAAAATGCCTTGATGATGATACTTTCACTTTTTACTATAGCCTGTATTAAACAATCTCCTTTTTTCAGCAAAACCCTTTTAAGTTTAGCTTAAATTCGATTTCTTCATCTTCTACTTCGGGTAATGGTAAACAATACGGGTAAAAGTCACATGGTTCTTAAAACTACTTAATCCAACACTATTTAAAACATTTGCAATAACTTGACAACTTGTCATCAAGTAGATATAATTAATGAAAGATAATGTAAAGGAGTTGTCAAATGCAATCAATACAGGTGGGAAAATTTAAATCAGACTTATCATCTATCTTGGAACAAGTACAAAATTATGGGGAGAAGTTTGTAATTGAGTATGGTAAAAAACATAAAAAAGTTGCAATGTTAGTACCTTATGAAGAGAAAAAAAAGACAAGAAAGTTTGGACAACTAGAAGGTAAAATCAATATACCAGATAATTTTGATGATGAAGTTGAAGAGATAAATGAGATGTTTTATGGAAGTAAAGTATGAACATCATTATTGATACTCATATCTTTTTATGGTTAGCTGCAGATCTTAAAAAAGTAGATAAAAAGCATTTAGAATATATAGAAAATACAGACAATCATATATATTTAAGTTCATTAAGTATTGCGGAAATAATGATAAAAACATCAATTGGAAACTTAGAATTTGATGGAGATATTTTGGTACTCTTAGATGAGATGGGTATAGATGTTTTGGATTTTGAAGCAAATAGTGCTTTATTTCTGGGAACATTACCTTTTCATCATCGTGATCCATTTGATAGAATGATTATATCTCAGGCTATTACTAAAAAGTATAAGATTATAAGTGTAGATAGAAAATTTAAATTATATGACTGTAAATTGCTGTAATACAAAACAGTAATATAGGGGTCTGACCCTATTTTGAAACTTACTTTATATTAATATAAAAAATGATAAAATGATAAAAGGAGTAGAGATGCAAGCGATATACCACACAACTGTAGATGAATTATCAGTAGCATTTATAGAAAATCTCAAAAAGCAATTTGCTTATTCAAAAGTAGATATAGTTATAAAAGATCAAGATGAAACAGACTATCTAAATAGTTCAAGTAAAAATAAACAATACCTAGACGAATCTATAAGAGAAGTAAACAGTACTAAGTTTATTCAAAAGACACCAGAAGAACTTGGCTTATGATTATATCTTTTGTTCAAAGAAGTTGGGATGAGTATAATAATTGGCAAAAAGATGATAAAAAGGTATTTAACAAAATACAAAGACTTATAAAAGATACATTAAGAGATCCATTTGGAGGAATCGGAAAACCTGAGCCTCTAAAAAATAATCTAAAAGGATATTGGTCAAAAAGAATTACAGATGAACATAGACTGATTTATAAAGTTGAAGAAAATCAACTTATAATAATATCCTGTAAATATCACTACGAGTAGTTTTTGTGCCGAGAAAACAAAGAATAACCCAACCAGGATTTTATCATGT
>JAYEJC010000101.1:0-1534 GCA_034660335.1 Campylobacterota bacterium | reverse complement strand
AGTAAATACTCAACAGTAGATGAGACTACAAAAGCTTTGGCTGAGTCTATTAAAGCAAATGGTTGGAGTGTAGCTGGAAAGATACGAAATATGAACAAAACCATCCAAAAACACGGGCTTGATTTCAATAGAGAGGTTAGAATCATAGAGCTTTGTAATGCAGAGTATGCAAAAGATATGATAGAAACAAATCCTGAGATATCTACTATGATGCCTTGTGCTTGGGGTGTGTATGAAAAAGATGGAAAAATTCTAATAAGTGCTATGAATATGGGGCTTATGGGGAAAATATTTGGTGGAAATATTGCAAAAGTAGTGGGTGAAAGTGTAGCTAACGATGAGCATAATATCTTAAAAGCAGTTATAAAACAATGATCACAAGCTCTTTTGCAGGGTATGGAAGCTTATTAATATTCTTTATAGCTTATCTTATGATAGCTTTAGAAGAGAAAATAAAAATAAACAAATCAAAACCAGCTCTATTAGCTGGTACTTTAATATATGTGCTTATCGCGTTTCATTATAGTTTTTATGGAAAAGATATAGAGAGTTTACATCACAATATAGTGGAGCTAGTATATGAGATAGCATCTATATATTTCTTTTTATTTGTTGCTATGACTTATATAGAAACTCTAATTGAGAGAGGTGTATTTGAAGCTTTAAAATATAAACTTCTTCTTAAAAAATACAACTACAAAAAACTTTTTTGGGTTACTGGAACTATAGCATTCTTTTTAAGTCCAGTTGCTGATAATCTTACAACCGCACTTATCTTATCAACAGTACTTTTAACACTAGAGCATCATAATAAAAAGTTTTTAGTTTTGGGAGCTATAAATATAGTGGTCGCAGCTAATGCAGGTGGAGCTTGGAGCCCTTTTGGAGATATCACTACACTTATGGCATGGACTGCTGGCAAAGCTAGTTTTGAACAGTTTTTATTACTATTTCCAGCATCTTTTATAGGGTGGATAGTGACAGCTTATCTATTGAGTATCTATATCCCTGACGGATATCCTACTGATAATAATAGTGGTGCTTGTAAGATGGAAAATAAAAGATATATAAAAAAAGGTGGAAGAGTTATCATAGCACTTGGGGTCTTAACAATCTTTATGGCTGTTTGTTCCCACCAATTTTTACACCTGCCACCATTTTGGGGGATGATGCTAGGTCTTGCTTTTTTAAAGTTTTATTCAACTATCCTTAAAAAAAGAAACAATGAGCATATACTTATCTATAAAAGGATGGCAAGTGTAGAAAATGACACTTTGCTTTTCTTTTTTGGACTTTTAGCTGCTGTTGGTGGGCTTAGTTACATAGGTTATATAGCTTCAATTGCTGAAGTTTATAAAGTTGTTGATCCATTTTTTGTAAATATTGGTGTAGGAATGGTATCTGCAGTTATAGATAATGTCCCTGTGATGTTTGCTATACTTAAAGCAAATCCACCTATGGATCTAACAAATTGGCTTTTAGTAACTCTAACTGCTGGAATTGGTGGTTCACTTATCAGTTTTGGTTCTGCTGC
>JAYEJC010000100.1:0-22839 GCA_034660335.1 Campylobacterota bacterium | reverse complement strand
TTTTTTTTGCCTTATTTTCTATTAAAATTTGTCTATGTATATTTAATCTTTTACTTTCTATTTTCCATGCTTTTGTATGGTGATTCATACTTATATTTAATTCACTTTTACTATCTATTTGATTTTTATATGTATTTTCATCAGAGACGATGGGAACGAGAAAAGAAAGACTCAGAGACGATGGGAGCGAGAAACATTACGCCCCGACTGAAGTCGGCGTTCCAAGCTTTTCGGAATCTGGACTTTAGTCCAGACTAATGCCAATTTAAACTTACATTACGCCCAGACTAAAGTCGTGGGTTTTAAAGTGATTTATCTTTTTTAAAGTTATATTAAGTTAAAATGATGTATCTGCAAAGCAAAAAATTAATCAAAATTATTACATTGCATTGTTAAAAAATAAAAACTCAAGGATAGGATTATGGAAAAGATTATAGATATTATAGATTCAATAGCGTATGAAAAGGGACTTAAAGTTTCTGATGTTGAAAATGCACTAAAAGAATCACTTATTGCTACAGCACAAAAGATGGTAGATAATACATTAGTTTATGAAGCATCTATAAATAGAGAAAACAAAGAATTAAAACTTGCTCAAAAAGTTGAAGTTGTATCTAATGATGATGAAAGGCTAACAGGTGAAGTTCGTGCTGAACCAACAGCTCGTCAAAAAGAGAGAGAGCAAGAGGGAAATCTTTTAAATAAAGAAAACTATATCCCTTTAGAGGAAGCAAAAGATATTGACTCTGATTTAGAAGTAGGAGATACACTAAGTTATGACCTAGAGTTTGAATCTATGGGTAGAAATGCAGCTACTATCCTTTTTAGTAATTTAGAGTATAAGCTACAAAGATTTATTGAAGACAACCTATTTAATAAGTATAATGATCAAGTTGGGGATACAATTTTAAGTGTGGTTACATTTATAGATAAAAATGATAATACTTATGTAGAGATAGGAGAAGTTAAAGGTATCCTTCCTAGAAAAAATAGAATCAAAGGGGAGAGTTTTAAAGTTGGTGATGCATTAAAAGCAGTAGTTAGAAAAGTTAATATAGATGCTAAGCAAGGTTTAACTGTAGAGATATCAAGAACTAGTCCAAAATTTCTAGAAAGTCTTTTATCTTCAGAGGTTCCAGAACTAAAAGATGAAAAAATTAAAATAGAATCTAGTGCAAGAATACCAGGAAGTAGAGCAAAAATTGCATTATCTTCCAATGAGGTTAATATAGATCCTATAGGTGCAGTTGTTGGTGTAAAAGGTGTAAGAATCAATGCTGTTAGTTCTCAATTAAATGGAGAAAATATTGATTGTATAGAGTATACAGATATAAAAGAGATGTTTGTTGCTAGGTCATTAAGTCCAGCTATTATAAAAAGTGTGAAAATAGAGCAGGGTGCTGGAGAAAATGGAAAAGACAAAGCAATTGTATCAATTGATGAAGATCAAAAAAGTAAAGCTATTGGTAAAGTTGGTTTAAATATTAGACTAGCTTCAATGCTTACTAAGACTGAGATTGAATTAAATGTAATTGGAAGCAATACAGCTTCAAAAGTTGAGGATGGTGCTGTTAAAACTGATGAGTCTAAGTCTACTGATGTTTCAGATCTTGAGGCATTATTTAAATAATATGAAAAATATCTATTTATACGATAGTAGTAAAAAGAATAAATTACTTTTTGAGTCTCAAGAGATAAATAAAGTTACAATTTATGTATGTGGTCCTACAGTATATGATGATGCTCATTTAGGGCATGCTAGAAGTGCTATTATATTTGATCTTTTGCATAGAATTTTAAAGTCAAATGGTTATCAAGTAACCATGGCAAAAAACTTTACCGATGTTGATGATAAAATTATTAAAAAAGTAAAAACTACTGGTAAATCACTAGAAGAGATAACAAGCTTTTATATAGATAGCTATAAAAAAGATATGGATAGTTTAAATATCTTGGAAAATACTATAGAACCATATGCTACACAAAATATAGAAGCTATGATTGATATGATAAATAAACTTTTATCTAAAGATGCAGCTTATATTTTAGAAGATGGTATATATCTTGATACATCAAAAGATAAAAACTATGGAAATTTATCGCATAGAGCTAGTGATGAAAATTCTATTGCTAGAGTCGAAACTAATAATTTAAAGAAAGATCAAAAAGATTTCGCATTGTGGAAATTTTTTAATTCTTCAGAACTTGGATTTGATGCATCTTTTGGTTATGGTCGTCCAGGATGGCATATAGAGTGTAGCGCTATGATTGATAAACATCTTGCTAATCATAATCTACCATACTCAATTGATATACATGGTGGTGGAGCTGATTTGCTTTTTCCTCATCATGAAAATGAAGCTTCACAAACAAGATGTTGTAGTTCTCAAGAGCTTGCTAAATATTGGATGCACAATGGATTTGTCAATATTGATGGTCAAAAGATGTCAAAATCACTTGGAAATAGTTTTTTCCTAAAAGATGCATTATCTTCTTATGATGGTGAAGTTATAAGATTTTATATGATGACAACTCATTATAGATCTGATTTTAGTTTTAATGAAGAGGATTTGTTGTCAAGTAAGAAAAGACTTGATAAACTTTATAGACTTAAAAAAAGAGTTTATTCATTAACAGGTAGTAAAGTTGATAAAAAATTAGAAAATAAACTTTTTGAAGCTTTAAATGATGATATGAATACTTCAAAAGCATTAGCAAGTATAGATGAATATATATCAAGTGTAAATGAAAGATTAGATTTAAATCCAAAAGATAAGGGACTTAAAAAAGAGATAGTATCAACTATTGAATTTATATCTGAAATTTTAGGAATTGGTTCAAAAGATAGTTTTGAATATTTTCAATTTGGAATATCTATTGAAGAAAAAGAAAATATAAATCGACTTTTAGAGCAAAGAACAGATGCAAAAAAAGAAAAAAACTTTCAATTAAGTGATCAAATAAGAGATAAACTAATATCAATGGGTATATCTATAATGGATACACCAAGTGGTACACTTTGGGAGAAAGAGTAAATAGCAATACTCTTTCTTTTTATAAGACTAGTATTTATATTCTAAAGATGGTTTTATTCTTTCAAATTTTTTGATTGTTTGTTTTATATCATCTTCTATTTTCGATATATCAAATGGTTCAATTTTTTTTACTTCTGGATAATTTGTTATTTGTTTTTCAAAATTATCTATAAGTTGATCAAAATTATCTCCTTTTATCGTAGGGATATTGTATTTTTCTAAAAGGTCGGTATTGTCTATATACTCTTTATCTTTTCTTATAAAGAAAATAGGATTATTTCCTGCTGCTAAAGATTCAAGGGCAGTATGAACAGATGCTGTTAATAAATAAGTAGTATTACAAACAATTTCTTTGTACTCTTCATCTTCATATAACTTACTGAAATGATTTTTTAATATATCTTCATTTCCTAAGAAAAAATAATGACCTAATAATAAAGGAAGATTATATCTTTTTGAATCTTTAACAAAATCAAAAAACCAGTTTGCATAATCATCATCAGCAAATGAAACTGCTTTTTTAATAGTGTGATTTGATGAATTAAAATAATCTAAATCAACAATATCTTTTGGGATATCTTCACCAATTTTATATAGATGTGTACAAAACTTTTCCATATGAGATTGCATAGTTTGGCTAGCTTCACCTGAGTCATCATATATGAGCATATCGCCACGCTCCATTGCATGTGGCATATTTCCTATTACATCAACACCAACACCTCTATTTGCCCCAAGATTGTATTTTGCAAATGTTGCTGCTCTATAGTCAGATGTACATAAAACAGGTTTTGTATCTTTTAGCATATTAAAAACTGCACATGCTCTTCTTACATTTTCAAGTCCGAAGTTATGACCACTTTTTGCATATATATATAATTGCATTTTGTTCCTTTTATTTTATAATATTGAGTATTAGTTTATACCCTAAACCAGCTGAGATTATTGTACCAAACAGATTTAATATAATATTTAATATACCATACCAAAACTGACTATTAAGTAACATATAACTTTCAATTGCAAAAGTTGAATATGTTGTTAATGCTCCTAGAAATCCAGTGATTAAAAAAAGCTTTAATATATCTGAAGGTGTATAGTGCATAAATAAACCAACTAAAATACCAATAAAAAAACTTCCTGTTATATTTACTATTAATGTAGCTAATTGTAGTGTATTTGGAAAGTATTTAAATACTTGTGTAGCTACATAAAATCTTAAAATAGCTCCAGTTGCACCACCTAAACCTACTGCTAAAATAGTACTTGGATTAAATGTCACTATTTAGCTCTTTTTGTAATATATTTGACATATCATTTTGTGTTTGTGTATACCATTGAGTTGATTTATCTGCTTGTACGGTAGGTAAATAAACAACTTTTATTATACCACCTTTTTGTAAAAATTTTTGTGAGTCAAAGATATCTTTTGTGCCTACAAGTACTATTGGTTGTACTTTTAGATTGTATTTTTCAGATATTATTTTTGCACCTGCTTTAAATTTTCTTAGTTTTTTTCCATCTGTTCTTGTACCTTCTGGAAATATTGATATTACTCTTTTATTATTTAATTTTGATTTCACATCTTTTATCAGTTTTACAAGACTACTTTTACTCTCTCTTTCAACTATTATCATATCTGGTGCTTTTAAAATATGACCAAACCATGGAATATTTGCAATCTCTTTTTTTGCTACCCACGCTACATCTCTTGGGTGTAAGTATTCAAATAATATTATATCTAAGACAGACTGGTGATTTATTATCATAATATCAGCACTATCATCTAGCTTTCCCTCTATTTTAAGTGTTATACCCATTAGCTTCATTTGAAGTTTTGCCCAAAATATTCTTATTTTACGATTATGTTTTTTGAACATATACATTAGTATAATTACAATGCTAACTGTAATCATTAATTGCAATAATGTTAAAATTGCTCTAATTCTACCTAATATCATTTTTTATCCATCCTATTGTTTGATTTTGAAATAATACTTTTTGAAATTCATTTTTAGTATTAATTATTTTAACTAGTTTTTTTTGTTTTAGTGTATGAAAAATAGTTGAGTTTTTTGTTGGTAAGATATATACTTTTGTTCCCTTATCTATAATTATCTTTTTGTTTGGAATAAATAAATATGCAAGTATAATGATAAAAAATGTAATAAAAGCAAGATATCTATCTTTTTTAGTTATTAGAAATAATAGCATTGATATAAATAAAAAAACACCAACTAAAGTTTGTTTATAAATCAATATACTACTATTGTATGGATTAAGATTAGTTTGAGTACTTACTAAGTCTTCTTTTAGATTTATATTTAGGTTTATGGTTTTAAAATCATTAATAGTTGTATTGTAGTATGTGAATTTTATATCTTTTTTATGTGTTGGAATTATTGCATAATAATATAACTCATCGATTGGATATGCTCTTTGAAAGTGTTTTATCCCTTGTTCATTATAGTTTTCTAATCTAAATTCTTCGAGATTACTATTTTTAGCTTCTATATTAATTGTTATTAATAGTTGATTATTTGTATATTGTTTTGTATTTATTGAGTTTACTTGTAACTCTTGTGCTATTATATTTGAAAAATAAGTTTGATCAATTGCTATCTTTTCAAATATTATTTTTGGTGGTTTTATTGTTAAATAGTCAACTATCTCATTTTCTTTTATTAAAGCTATAGTTGTTGTGGGTAAACGAAAATTTTTATCTGAAACTTTTACTGTGAAGATTGAAGTATATATACTATCTTTCTCTTTTTTCCAAATTGGTTGATCTGTTATTATTGTTATATTTTCATGGTCTATAAATGTTGTTGTTATTTTATCAAAGTCATTATTTGATTTTAGTATTACTGCTTTTAAGTTAAGATCAAAAACTTGATTTGTGAATACCCTTTTTGGGTAAGATGTATAGCTTAAATATATATCTTTTGCTACTACTGTATCATTGGCATATGAAAATAGGTAAAAAAAGATTATGAAAATTTTAAATATAAATTTCATAATCTAATTCATATCTTTTATTTAAAAAAACCTTGAAGCATCTTGATACCATCATCGCAACCTAGAAGTATCTCCATAGCTCTTTCAGGGTGTGGCATAAGACCAAAAACATTTTTTTCTTTGTTGCAAATCCCTGCAATTTGTTCTACACTACCATTTAAAATTGTATTTTCACCATCTTTTGTACAATACTGCAATAAAATTTGACCATTTGTTTTTAAATCATTTAATCCATCTTCATCAATGAAATAATTACCATCATGATGTGCTACTGGTATATTTACAACTTCGTTTTTATTTAACTCTTGTAAAAATTTATTATCATTGTTTATAACTTTTAAATAATGATGCTTTGATATAAAATGTAGATTGTCATTTCTTTTTAATGCACCTGGTAATAGCCCTGCCTCTGTTAATATTTGAAATCCATTACATATTCCAAGAACATTTCCACCGTTTGAAGCAAACTTTTTAATAGAATTCATAATAGGAGCAAATTTAGCTAATGCACCACTTCTTAGATAATCTCCATAAGAAAATCCTCCAGGTATTACTACTAAGTTTGTATCTTCTGGTAATTTTGTGTTTTCATGCCAAATAATCTCTACATTTGCACCAAGTTTTTCAAAAGCATATTTTGTGTCATATTCACAGTTAGTACCTGGAAATTGTAAAACTACTACTTTCATAATATTATGCTTCTATTGTTATATCGTAATCTTCAATTACAGTATTTGCTAACAATTGTTCACACATCTTAGTAGCTTCTTCTTTTGCTGATTTTTCATCTTCACAAGATAATTCCATTATGATTTGTTTACCAATTCTAACATCTTTCACAATCTCTTTAAATCCAACTGTATCTAAAGTATGGTGAGCAGCTTTTCCTGCTGAATCTAATACACCTTTTTTAAGTCCTATATTTATAATTGCTTTCATCTCTTACCTTCTATGTTAATTATTGTGCGATTATATCTAAAACTGCCTTATAATAGATTAGCTATATATTTAGATATATCTTTTTGAGTTATTTATTTAAATTATTAAAGATAGTCTCATATCCATTTAAAATAGTGTTTTTTATATCATTTGGAACATCTACTTCTAGCTTTTGACCAACTTTGAGTGATTTTGCTTTCTCTTTCCAGTTGTTCTCTTTTCCAAAATCTCTTAGGATTTGTTTGTCCATTGAGATATAGTTTTTATTATTAAAATTATCAGAAGATATAAATCTTGAGCTTTCTGGTGTTAAGACTTCATCTCCAAGTACCCATTGACCATCTTTATTAACAAATACCTCAAATTTAGTATCTACTACAACTATACCATTTTCATATGCGAAGCTAGTGAAATTTTTGAAAAGATTTTCTAAACTAGAGATAATTTCTGGAAATTCATCTCTTACAATTGCACTATTTAAAGGCTCATCTTTGATACCTTTTGTAGTAGGTGTAAAAATTGGTGTTTCAAATTTATGCCATTGTTCTAAATCTGATGGTAATTTTAACTCATATGGGTCATTTCCATTTTGAGATGCTTCATAAAGTGAACCTGTTAGATAGTTTCTAAATATAAATTCAAACTGTACAACTTCTCCATTTATTGACGATTCTAATGGTTTACATAGTTCCATCATTTGACATCGTGGAAATACTTTTAATGAACTATCAACATTTTCTTCTAATATTGCTGTTTTGATTCCTGATTCTCGTGCGAATGCTGCTCCATTATTTGATATTGCTGTTTGAGATACACCCTTTCCATCAATTTCAAGATTTAATGGAATATCAAATACAGAACATCTATCACTTCTAACTAGTAAAACTTTAGCTTCATCACCTGGACATGTATAAAGGTCTGCATTTTTACCTATATAAAATAAATTATATCCTAACTCTTCTAGTTCATTAATCCCTTTTTGGGAAGTTGTTTGTTTAGAATCTGGCCAAAGTCCTAATTCTTTTATTTCATCTATTGTCATATTTTGCCTTTATTATTTATTTTGCCATTATCATTAAAGATTTTAATATATCAAGACCAACTTTAAGTTGATTGTCTTCCATTATTTGCTTGTTTGTAAGAATTGTTTTATCTTCTTTTGTTGTATTTGTTTCATCACTTGATACAGTGTCACCAATTTTTGTAAGCTCACCTTTTAGATGTTTTCTCATATTTTCTTCTTTTAGTGCAAATTCAGATTTTTCTTCTGTTAGTACTTTCCCAGCAAATACTTCAACATCGGGTATTATACCTTTTGCTTGAATTGTTCGTCCACTAGGTAAATAGTATTTCGCGATTGTTAATTTTATAGCTTCACTTCCATCATCAACAATTGGTATTATTCTTTGTACGCTACCTTTACCAAAAGTTGTTTTTCCAATTATTATTGCTCTTTTATGATCTTGTAATGCTCCACTTACAATCTCACTAGCACTAGCACTTCCTTCATTTACTAAAACTACCATAGGTACATCAGAGATAGTACTTAAGCTAGAAGCTGTAAACTCTTCATTTTCAGCTTTACTTCTTCCTTTTTGAGATACAATTATTCCGTTGTTTACAAATAAATTTGTTACATTAATAGCTTGACTTAACTGACCACCAGGATTATTTCTAAGGTCTAAAACTATAGCTTTTGTTTTATCTTCATATTTTTTGATATATTTTTCTAAATCTTGTGTCACTTTCATATCCATAAATGATGAAATTCTAAGATATAAAACTTCGTCATTTATAGTTTTTGCATAAACTGATTGGATTTTTATAATATCTCTTATAATATCTATTTTTATTGGTTCAGGTGTGTTTTTTCTTATTACAGTTATTTGTATAGGGGTACCAGCTTTCCCTCTCATTATATCAACAGCATCAGAAAGTGACATATTTATTGTTGATTTATTTTCTATCTTAAGGATAATATCTCCAGCTTTTATACCAGCTTTATAAGCAGGGGTATCATCTATAGGAGATATTACAGTTAAGGCACCATCTCTTTTACCAATGACTATACCTAATCCACCAAATTCACCTTTTGTTTCAACTTTCATCTCTTTGTATGATTCTTTGTTTAGCATAGATGAATGAGCATCTAATTCATGTAGTAAACCAGCGATAGACTTATCAACAATTTTACTTAAATTCATATCATCGACATATAGATACTCAACTGCTGCTATCACTTTTTGTAATTTTGTTAGAGACTCAAACCTAGATGGTTCCTCTTCGATAGGCTCTTTTGCTACTATGTTTGTCGATATAAATATAGTTGTAATTAATAATAATTTTAAAATCATAATATTCCTCTTTATTTTTGGGAATTATATCTAAAAAATGATATAATGATACTTTAAATATAAAAATTAATGATAATAGTTCAATCCACTAATAAATCTTAAATAAAACTTATTAGAGGATTATATTGAATAGTAAATGATAAAAATATAGGATATTAGATGAAGTTTAAAATAGATGCATTAAGTGGTGGTGCAAGGGCTACAACATTGAAAATGGCTCACGGTGAGGTGCAAACACCAGTGTTTATGCCTGTAGGTACACAAGCAACCGTAAAAGCACTAGATCATAATGATATGTTATCTTTGGGGGCTCAAATTATTTTAGGTAATACCTATCATCTTTATTTACGACCTGGTAGTAAAACTATCGATAAGTTAGGTGGTTTACATGGTTTTTCTAAGTTTCCAAATAACTTTTTGACAGATAGCGGTGGATTTCAAGCTTTTTCATTAAGTAAAAATAGTAAACCAGACCTTAATGGTATTATGTTTAAATCCCATATTGATGGAAGTAAACACTACTTTACACCAAAAAGTGTACTAGATACTCAGTATGAATTAAACAGTGATATTATGATGATACTTGATGATTTGGTAGCTTTACCAAATACTAAAGAGCGTATCAAACTAAGTATAGAGCGAACAACAGCTTGGGCAAAAGAGGCTATTGAGTATCATATGTCTCAAAAAAATAAAGGGATAGGTGTAGAGCAAAATATTTTTGCTATTATACAAGGTGGTACAAATAAAGAGTTTCGAAAAATGTCAGCCGAGCAACTATGTGCATTGAGTGATTATGATGGTTTTGCTATTGGTGGTCTAAGTGTTGGAGAGTTAAATAATGAGATGTATGATACTGTTGAATGGACTACTCAATTTATGCCAAAAGATAAGCCTAGATATCTAATGGGCGTAGGAACTCCTGAAGATTTAATAGAAAATATAGATCGTGGTGTTGATATGTTTGATTGTGTGATGCCTACAAGAAATGCTAGAAACGGTACACTTTTTACGACATTTGGAAGAATCAACATAAGAGGTGCAAAGTTTAAAGAAGATGCTGCTCCAATTGATGAAGCGTGTGAATGTTATACTTGTAAAAACTATAGTCGAGCTTATCTAAATCATCTATATAGAAGTGGAGAGATGAGTTATTTTAGATTGGGTTCTATGCACAATCTACATTATTATTTAAATCTGATGAGAGAAGCTAGAGTAGCTATTTTAGAAGATAGATGGGGTGAGTTTAAAAAAGATTTTTATTTAAAAAGAGAAAGAAAATAAGAAAAACTTGCAACAAAAATAGTTGGTTATACAATATATACTTAAATTTTATTATTAATTTAATAAATAAAAAGAAAGAATGTGATAAAATTAACTTATGACAATTAAAAAATATTTTTTTCTTATAATTACTTTTATAATAGTGCAAGCGTTGGCTATCTTTTTTATTAATATTAATAATCAATCTAAAATTGATGAACTTTTGAAAAGTGAATCAGAGCTAATGAAAACACACTATCACTCTATATATTCAAATTTTGAAAAACTGGCAAATACAGTTTTTCATGGATATATAAATAAACCTGATATTATAGAAAAAGTCAAAAACAATAAACGAGATGAATTATATAATATACTAAAACCATCATACAGATATCTTTCTAGTGTAAATTTTAAGCAACTTCATTTTCATACAAAAGAGAATATCTCTTTTTTAAGGATGCACAAACCTGATAAATATGGTGATGACCTTACAAATTATAGATATAGTATAAACTATGCAAATACAAACAAACAATTTATAGCTGGATTGGAGATGGGTAGAATTGTTCCTGGATTTAGATTTGTTTATCCTTTGTTTGATACTAATAATATACATATAGGTAGCGTAGAAACATCCTTTTCAGTAAAAGCATTTAGTTTAAAACTTCAAGAGCTTTATGAAGTTAGGACAAACTTTATTATTGAGAAAGCTTTAGCTAAAAAAGAGCTTTTTGATAGTTCTAGTGATAACTTTATGGAAAGTATAGAGAGTGATAAATATCTTGCATTAAAGCAAACAATTGATCCTAAAATTTTAAAAAATTTAGATGTTCTTAAGCAAGAATATAAAAAGAATCTACAAAAAAAGATAAAAACACAGCTTGACAATAATAAAGTATTTTCAATAAATGCATATGTAAATGATTATCCTAAAGTGATCACATTTTTACCACTAAAAGATATAGAAAATAGATATATCGGGTATTTTGTTATTTATAGAAATAGTGATCAAATAAAAGAGTATTCAAAACAATTAACAAATAAATATATTTTATCATTTATATTTATTTTGGGACTTTTCTCTTTTGTATTAAGAGAGTATTTACATAAACAAAACCTTAAAGATGAAGTTGATATTAAAACAAAAAAACTTCAAGAGGTTGCTGTTAAATTAGAGGTACAAACAGAAGAGTTAGAGGAGCTAAATGTCTCTTTAGAAAACCGTATTCAATTAGAAGTTGATAAAAATACGAAACAAGAAAGAGAGTTGTTTCAACAATCTAAACAAGCAGCACTTGGTGATATGATTGGAAATATAGCACATCAATGGAGACAGCCTTTAAGTGCTATCTCTACAAGTGCTAGCGGTATGCAGCTGACACATTATGCTGGTATGTTAAAAGATGAAGATTTTATAGACTACACTGATGCTATAATTAATAATGCAAAATATTTATCACAAACAATTGATGATTTTAGAGATTTTATAAAAAGTGATAAAAAAAATGTACGATTTAATTTATCTGAATCTATAGAAAAATGTATGGCAATTGTAAACTCTTCTATTAATAATCATAATTTAAATATTCAAATAAATGTTGAAGATGATTTATATATAAATAACTATGAAAATGAGTTGCAGCAAGCTATTATCAATATATTTTCAAATGCGAAAGATGCTTTAAAAGATAATCAAATAGATAGTGATGATAGAATAATCTTTATAGATGCACATAAAGTTGTAGATAAAGTAAATATTGTAATAACAGATACAGCTGGTGGTATAGATGAAAATATATTAGAGAAAATATTTGAGCCATATTTTACTACCAAACATCAATCTCAAGGTACTGGATTAGGTTTGTATATGACACATCAAATTATTATAGAGAGTATGAAAGGTGCTATTTTCGTAGAAAATTCTACTTTTGAATACAATAATAAAACTTATACAGGTGCAAAGTTTACAATAGAGTTTAATCTTGCTTGATTTAACAATTACTTTTAGATAAAATACGAAAAATTATTAAGGAATAAAATGATTATTGATAATACTACAGTAGATAAGTTAGCAAAATTATCATCATTAAATATAGATGATGATAAAAAAGAGATAATAGCTAGTGAATTAGCAGATATAGCATCATTTGTTGAAAATTTAAATGAGATAGATGTTAGTCATGTAGATGCTACATTTACTACAATAGATGGTGGTCAGCCACTAAGAGATGATATAGATATCAAAGAAGATGGTGTTGCAGAACATATCATATCTCATGCACCTAATACAGAAGAAAATTATTTTATAGTACCAGCGATAATAGAATAATGATAAATATATATGGTATAAAAACTTGTAGTACAGTTAGAAAAGCTATAAAATTCTGTAAAGATAAGGAACTTGAATATCAATTTATTGATTTTAGAGAGACACCTTTGAAGTGTGAAAAGATTAAGTATTTTGCATCTAAAGTTGATATCAACATTTTATTTAACAATAGAGGAACAAAGTATAAAGACCTAAAGCTAAAAGATTTGAATTTAGATGAAAATGGAAAGCTTGAGTGGCTATGCAAAGAAAATATGCTTTTAAAAAGACCTGTAGTTGAGTATGAAAATAAAGTATTAGTATCTTTTAATGATGAGTTATATACTAAAGAGTTATTAAACAAATAAAAAATAAATAGTAGAATTACTACTATTTATTTTTATTATATTCAATCATTTGGTGTATTAGATTTGGTCTAGCTTCTGCTGCACCCTCTTCTGACTGGGTATGTCTTACTTTTACATAATTTCCTGTTGCTTCTTTAGCACCACCCATATTTCCAGTATATATCATATATCCAATAACTGCTACAATAACTAAAAATATCCATTTTACCATTTTACATCACCTCTTTTGCTTTTATACCTAGTACTTTTAGCCCTGTTCTTATGCTCAATGCAGCCATACTAAGTATTTTTAAATATTGATTTTGTTCCTCTATTCCAACAATTCTATGTTCGTTATAAAACTTATGAACCATTGCACTTAAACTATGTAGATAGTCTGTTATTTTTTGCATATCTCTTTTGATAAAAGATTCATTTAGTATACTTCCTAATAAAAGTGATTCATATAATAAATCTTTTGCATCTTGATTGATTTGATCTATGTTTGAGTTTTTTACATCTTCTATAGATAGTTCTGCTTTTTTAAATAGCTGATTTATTCTAGCATGTGCATAGTTTATATAAAATACAGGATTACTAGAGTCATTGTTTTTTAATAAGTCTATATCAAACTCTAAGTGAGTGTCACTTTTTTTTGTCAAAAAGATAAACCTTAAACTATCTGCTCCAATCTCTTTTACTATATCACTCATAAGAATAACAGTACCAGCTCGTTTACTCATTTTGTAAGGCTGACCACCTTGCAGTAGTGCAACCATTTGAGATAATAAAATCTCTAGTTTAGATGAATCATTTCCTAGAAATTCTATAGCAGCTTTCACTCTTTTGATATATCCATGATGATCGGCACCCCAAATATTTATATATCTATCATAGTTTCTATCATATTTATGTTTGTGATAGATGATATCACCAGCTAAGTATGTAGGGATACCATTTTCTCTTACAACAACTCTATCAGAATCATCACCATGATCACTTGATCTAATAAAATCTTTGCCATCTTTATTGTAGATACTACCAGTTGATTCTAAAACAGCTTTTGTTTTATCCCATGATGAATAAAGTGATTTTTCACTAATATAACCATCGAACTCTACACCTAAATCTGACATATCACTTTTTATTAAAGCTAGTACTTCATCTTTTGCAAACAAAGCAAGTTCCATTTGTCTTGATGCATCTTCAAATATCTCTTTGCCAAACTTTTCTTCACATAGTTTCGCAATATCAATAAGATAATCACCTCTATAATAGTTTTCTGGATATTCAACTGCTAGGTTTAGTATAAATTCTCTACCAGCTAGATATACTGATAATCCAAGTAGGTTCATCTGAGCACCAGCATCATTTACATAATATTCACTTGTGACATCATATCCTAGATAGTTACCTACTCTAAAAAGAGCATCACCAAAGATAGCACCTCTTGCATGTCCTATGTGAAGAGGTCCTGTTGGATTTGCACTAACAAATTCTAATAATATTTTTTGTTTTTTATCTTCACCTTTTGCGAAATCTTCTTGTAGTTCTAATGCACTATCTATTAAAGATGTTAAAAAGTTATTTGATAGTTTAAAGTTTAAAAAGCCTTTAACAGCAGTAACCTCTTCAAATATATCATCATTTTCAAACTCTTTTGCTAGATCTTGAGCTATAATCATTGGATTTTTTCTTAAGCTTTTTGCTAGAGAAAATGCTACAGGTGTAGCAAAATGTCCTAGAGATATATCTTTTGGTTTTTCTAAAACTATCTCTTTATCTAAAATTTTTTCTATATGTTTTTTAACAATATTTTGCACTTGATATATTACCTTAAATACTAAACAGTTGTTTTGTTTTCTGTTGTTGTAGATGAATTTGTAGTAGTTGTCTTTTCATCTTCAATTTTTTTATCATTTGTTGTCATATTTGCAGGTTCTTCCTCTTTTACAGCACCTTTAAACTCTTTGATCCCTTTTCCTAGACCTTTCATAAGTTCAGGTATTTTTTTTCCTCCAAATAGTAGTACAACTACACCTACTATGATAAATAGTTCTATTCCACTAGGCATTCCCATGATATTTCCTTTTCTTATAATTTTATGTTGGATTATACTAAATAAAATCTTAACCATAGATATAATAAAATACAAGTATAAAAAATCAAGGATAAATATATGAAATTTACTGCACCATTAAAATCAAATAGTATTAAAATAATGCTATTAGGAAGTGGAGAGTTGGGCAAAGAGGTTGTGATTGAAGCACAAAGACTAGGAGTAGAAACTATTGCTGTTGATAGCTATGCAAATGCACCTGCACATCTAGTTGCAAATAGAAGTTATGTGATTAATATGAAAGATGAAAATGAGGTATTAGATATCATACGAAGAGAAAAGCCTGATTTTGTTTTACCTGAAGTTGAAGCTATTAGTATCTCGGCACTTTTTGCTGCTGAAAAAGAGGGGTTTCATATAATTCCAAATGCTGAAGCAGTAAATAAAACTATGAATAGAAAAAATATCAGAGTATTTGCTTGTGAAGAGTTGGGTCTTCCTGCTAGTGGTTATGAGTTTGTTACAACTTTTGATGGTTTAAAAGAAGCTGCTAATAATATAGGTTTTCCTTGTGTTATCAAGCCTGTTATGAGTAGTAGTGGACATGGGCAAAGTATTGCTAAAAGTGCTTTGGATTTAGAGGCTTCATGGGAGTTGGCAAAAGAAGCTAGGGGTGATGCTAGTGAGCTTATTGTTGAGGAGTTTATCAAGTTTGATTATGAGATTACACTTTTAACTGCACGAAATGAAACAGGGACAACATTTTGTGAACCAATTGGTCATATTCAAAAAGATGGTGACTATATTTTTTCATGGCAACCAATGAATATGTCTGATACAGCAAAACAAAAAGCTATAGCCGTAGCACAAAAAATCACTGATGGTTTAGGTGGTCGTGGTATATTTGGTGTTGAGTTATTTGTAAAAGGTGATGAGGTCTATTTTTCTGAAGTAAGTCCTAGACCACACGATACAGGTATGGTTACTATGATAACACAATCGCAACCGCAGTTTGCACTTCATGTAAGAGCTGTATTGGGATTGCCACTTGATTATATAGATTATGGGTGTGGTGCAAGTGCCGCTTATAAATCTACAACAGATACATTTAATCCAGAGATAAATATTGATCCATCTATATTTACAAAAGATTCATTTGTAAGAGTATTTGGAAAGCCACAAACACATCTAGGTAGAAGAATGGCAGTTGCTTTAACTTTTGATAAGAATAGTAGTGAAGTAGCCCTTGAAAAAGCAAAAACTTTAATCACTAAGATTTCTGAATAATTTTTAAATCAATTTGTTGTTTTAGCTCTATTACAAAGAATAAAACAACAGATTTGATTGTTAATAAGTAGTTACATTAAATGGAAAAGATTTTAAATCAGCAAGTGAATTTAATATAAAAGTTATGGCACCAAAAGAATTTTTACAACATACAAGAAACACAAAGTGATTTTGGACGAATAGATTTAATAGTTATTTTTAAATAGTTTTAACTCTACTTCTTAAACCCCATCAATTCTTAAAACTTTTGTTTTACCTACCATTAAATCAATAGTCATACCTATCCTTTTAAAAACAGATTCTTGTCTATATTCTAAATTATGTTTTTTGCAAATATCTTTTACAATTGGTTGCATCTTTTGATAAAAGCTATGAGGCATATTTGGAAATAGATGATGCTCCACTTGGTAGTTTAAAAATCCATGAAGAAAGTCTATACTATCACTACCTGTATTGTAGTTCACGCTCCCCATAATTTGTCTTAAGTAGTATTCACCTTGTGTTTTATGTGGTGTAGAAAATTGATATATATCTTCTGCTGAGTGATTTGGTACTATTACTAAAAAAGAGTGTAAATTTGCAATCACTTCACCAAAAAATACAATAGTAGCTGCAAGAAATACTGCATTCCATCCAAATGGAAAGAATAATAAAGGGAAAATAATAAACTGTAAAATACCATAAGGTAAAATATAGTCTTTCCATAAAAGGTAACCATTTCTTTTAAATGGATTGATTTGATATTCTCTTGTTTCTGCTATCTTTTGTTTTCTTCTATCTTTATTTTCTAATATTCTTAATGTATTAGGTGCATAGTAAGCTAGCTTCCATACTGCTGCAAAGATATATATAGTTGCATATTTAAAAAACATAGGTATCTTTTTTTCATGTAGCCATTCTAGATTTTTCTCTACATTATCAGGATCATCAAGTTCCCCTAAATGGTAGTGATGCATTATATTATGTTCAAACACCCATGCGTCTGGTTTGATCCAATCAAGCCAATCAATATATCTTCTAGAGCTTTTGGCAAATCCCTCTTTTGTATATCTATATGGTATATTTGGTACTTTATCATAAGCACCATGCAAAATAGGATGTGCTACATTTGTCCATCTTGATACATTTCCTATACCTATTAAACTAGCAGATATAAATCCAATAAAAAAAATAGATATACTAGATAGTGGTAGTATTGCTATTAAAAGGATTAAAAAAAATCCACCAAAAGTAGATAGTCTACCCCATTTTTCAAGTTTTAGAAGATGTTGAAAATATTCCCATGTAGTTTTACCGATTGTGTTTTTTATCTCATCTATATCTTTTTGTAATAAATCCTGATCTACATCTTTATAATTTGTATATTTATTTGTCAATTTCTTCCCATGTTCCATACATATTGTCTAAATCATTTATGACATCTTGTTTGATATTGTGATATCTTAAAAAAGATACAATATTTTGATAATGATCTGTATCAAAATTCATAGTAATATTATTTTCATCTTCATAAACTCTTGCGATTGCTGGTTTATATAAATTTCTTATTTTTAATCCACCTATATTTAAATTGGTTTTATAATAAGCGATAATCTCTCTTTCATCTTTAAGTGTACCTAAAAGACCAGATGCTGTTACGATTTTTAAAGAATCTAGTTTCTCTAAACCTCTTATATCATATCTTTGTTGGGCTATTGGTTTACCCTCTTTATCTACTTTTAGATCTATTTTAATAACAATGTTTTCGTTAGTTTTTGTATCTTTTATATTAAGAGTATACTCTTTACTAAAAGCTAAAGAACCTAATAATACTAGAGCAAAAAAAATCTTTTTCATATCTGTTTTTCCTTATTTTGATTTAGAATAGTTATATATGGTATAATATCATATAATTAATAAAAGGCTAGATTATGTTAAATGACAAAAATTTTATCAACATAGCAAAAGAGATAGCAAGTGCTAGTAAGTGTGTATCGAAACAAGTTGGTGCAGTTATAGTAAAAGATGGTAGGATTTTAAGTACAGGATACAATGGTACACCACCTGGATATACAAATTGTACTGATCATTGGGATGGTGAATATACAAAAGAACATCATGAATGGTCAAAAACTTATGAGATACATGCAGAGATGAATGCTATCATATGGGCAGCAAGAAAAGGTATATCTATAGAGGGTGCTACTATTTATGTGACACTAGAACCTTGTAGTGAATGTAGTAAAAATATGATAGCAAGTGGAATTAAAAGAATAGTGTATCAAAAATCATATGAACATACAAATTCAGATATTGTTTCAAAATTTATTAAAGATAATAATGTACTAATAGAAAAATTAGACTAATATTTTGAAAACAATATCAAATAAACAATTTTATAAACAATCAATAGATGAGTTTGGTGTATCTGCTCAAGGTGTGCATTGGAATAGTAAATATACACAATATAAAAGATTTGAGATAATAACAAAATTGATTAAAAAAGATATTAAAAACTCAACTTTAATTGATGTTGGTTGTGGATTTGGTGAGTACTACAATTATCTTAACAATAATCACAAAATACCAAAAAAATATATAGGAGTTGATTGTGAAATTGATATGATTGAGATATCTCAAAAAAGATTTCCCTATTTAGAATTTTATAAACAAAATATATTATATGATGATTTAATAAATGCAGATTATTATTTATGTAGTGGTGCTTTAAATATTTTAAGTTTAGAGCAGTGTAAGATTTTTATACAAAGATGTTATGAGATATCAAATAAAGGTTTTATATTTAATTATTTAAAAAATATCACTTTTAATGATATTAAAAAACATCATATAATAGATATATGCAAGCAGTTTACTGATGATATAGTGATAAAAGAGGGATACTTAGATAATGATTTTACTATCTTTATGGTAAAATAAAAACTTTTAAATATTAAGGATAATAATGAAAAAATATATATTAGGGATAATACTACTTACTTCTGTTTTAAACGCTGGATTAGTAAATGGTATAGCAATAATAGTAAATGAACAACCTATCACACTTTTTGATATTGATCAAAAAATGGAAAATAACAATATAAGTAAACAACAATCAGTTGAGTTATTAATAGATGAAAAATTGTATACACAAGAGTTGAAAAAAAACAATGTTTCAGTTAGTATTTTTGATGTTGATAATTATATAGAAAAATTAGCAGAGCAAAATAAAATGAGTGTTTTGGATTTTAAATCACTTGTAAGACAACAGCAAAATTATGAGTTGTTTAAATCACAAATAAAGAAACAGCTAAAACATCAAAAACTTATACAAAAAATCGCACGAGGTAAGCTAAAGATTGCTTCAGATGAAGATATGAAGCTATTTTATGAAAATAATAAAGCACAATTTAGTGTAGCTGATACAATTGAGGTTATAGCATATATTTCAAAAAACAAAAAGCTATTACAAGATATTCAAAAAAACCCAATGTTAAATGATAAAGATGTGATGGTGCAACAAATTAGTTTTAAACAAGAGGAGTTAAATCCTCAAACAAAATATATATTAAATACTACCAAAGAGAAAACATTTAGTGCTATTTTTGCTCAAAACAAAAACTATAATATGTTTTTCATATCAAATAAAAAAGGTGAAAAGCTGATCCCTTTTAGTACTGTAAAGAACTCTATATTTCAACAAATTATGAAAGAAAGAGAGAGTACATATTTAAAAGAATATTTTGAAACATTAAAAATAACAGCCCATATAGAGGTGCTTTTACCAAATTAAATAAAACTTATTAGAGGATTGAACTATTATAGCTAGCACTTAAATAGTCCAATTTGATTTGGTATTAGATGATATATGATATAATCATCTATAATTTATATAAAATACAATAAAAATAAAGGAAAAAATATATGTTTGAAACAATAATAGGGTTAGAGGTTCACGCACAATTAAATACTAATAGTAAGTTATGGTGTAGTTGTGCTACAAGTTTTGGAGCGACACCAAATACAAATGTATGTCCAACTTGTTTAGGTCTTCCTGGGGCTTTACCTGTTTTAAATAAAGAAGCAGTACATAAAGCGATACAATTAGGTACTGCAATTAATGCTAAAATAAATAAAAAATCTATTTTTAATAGAAAAAACTATTTTTATCCAGATCTACCAACAGGGTACCAAATATCTCAATTTGAAGTTCCTGTAGTTGGCTTTGGTGAAGTTGTTATTGATTTTGATGATGGTACCAATAAAACAATTGGTGTGACAAGGGCCCATTTAGAAAATGATGCTGGAAAAAATACACATGCTGGTGATTGTTCAAAAGTTGATTTAAATAGAGCAGGTACACCACTTTTGGAGATAGTATCTGAGCCTGATATGAGAAGTGCAGAAGAAGCGGTACTTTATCTAAAAAAACTACATTCAATAGTAAGATATATAAATATCTCAAATGCAAATATGGAAGAGGGTAGTTTTAGAGCAGATGTCAATGTCTCAATAAGACCAAAAGGTGAAGATAAACTATATACAAGATGTGAAATTAAAAATATGAATAGTTTTAAACATATTGAAAAAGCTATTGCTTATGAGGTCCAAAGACAAACAGAAGCATGGGAAGATGGTGTTTATGAAAGAGAGGTTGTTCAAGAGACAAGACTATTTGATGTAAATACTGGTGAGACAAGATCAATGAGAGGGAAAGAGGATGCGGCTGATTATAGGTATTTTCCAGACCCAGACCTATTACCACTTATGATTACAGATGAGATGATAGAGAAATATTCTGATATCCCTGAACTTCCTGATGCTAAAAAATCAAGATTTGTACAAGAGTTTGGTCTTAAAGCTTATGATGCAGGAGTTATTTGTTCTACAAAAGAGATGGCACAATATTTTGAAGAGATGATGACTTGCGGTATTAGTGGGAAGATGGCTAGTTCATGGCTGACTGTTGAATTACAAGGGAGATTTACAGAGGGGGTGAGTGTGACTAATTCACCTGTTAGTGCTTTAAAACTTGGATCTTTAATAAAAGCAATAGAATCTGGAGATATATCTGGAAAAGCTGGAAAGCAAGTGCTTGATTATCTTATGGAAAATGATGAAGCAGTAGATGAAGTTGTAGAAAAACTTGGACTTAAGCAAGTAAGTGATGATGGTGCAATTTTAGCTATAATTGATGATATATTAAATGCAAATCAAGATAAAGTCGAGCAATACAAAGGCGGAAAAGAGAAAATGTTTGGATTCTTTGTTGGTCAAGTTATGAAAGCATCTAAAGGTGCAGCAAATCCACAAGTGATAAATAAACTTTTAAAAGAAAGATTGGCGTAGTTGTTATGGAAGGTTCTATTTGTGTTATAGGTGCTGGTAAGTGGGGTAGTGCTTTACACTATGCTTTAAGCCAAAAACAGGAGTGTTTTATATCAAGTAGAACCAAAAGAGATATAAAAAATTTTATACCTTTGGAAGATGCATTAAAATGTGAATATCTGATTATAGCTATTCCATCTCAAAGTATTAGATTGTGGCTTGAGGAAAATTTTGTTTATAATAATCAAAAGATATTAGTGGCAGCTAAAGGGATAGAAGCTTCAAGTGGAGCTTTTTTAAAAGATATTTATAGTAAGTTTGTCCCTATTGAGAACTTAGGATTTATATCAGGTCCCTCTTTTGCTAGTGAAGTGATACAAGGATTACCTACTGCATTGGTTTTGAATAGTTCAGAAAAAATATTTTATGATAGATATAGTAGTTTTTTCCCTAGTTTTATAAAAACATATTATAGTGATGATATTATAGGTGCTGAGGTAGCTGGTGCATATAAAAATGTATTAGCAATAGCTAGTGGTATTTGTGATGGTTTAGATTTAGGACAAAATGCAAGAGCATCTTTAATATCAAGAGGATTAGTAGAGATGGAACGATTTGGTAACCACTATGGAGCAAAAAAGGAGACTTTTTTAGGACTTAGTGGTGCTGGTGATCTATTTTTAACAGCATCAAGTACACTTAGTCGTAATTTTAGAGTAGGTCTTGGATTAGCTTCAAATAAATCACTAAATACAATACTAGATGAACTAGGAGAGGTAGCAGAGGGTGTTATGACATCAAAAGCTATATATAAACTTTCACAAGAAAATAAAATATATACACCAATTGCAAATGAGGTGAAACTTATTTTAGATGGGAAAGACCCTAAATTAAGTCTTAAAGACCTTTTGAAAAATTA